>NZ_JCBAJO010000053.1:0-23908 GCF_059772245.1 Cupriavidus sp. R6-3 | reverse complement strand
CTTGATGCCCAGCGCCGCGGCGCGCGTCGGCTTGCGCGGTTCGGCCCGGATGCCGAAGGGCTTGAGCAGCGCGGGCAGCGGCAATTCGCCGGTGCCCTCGGTCCAGGCCCGCAGCTGCGTGGACACGCGCACGCCGGCCACCTCGTCGATCAGCGCATGCACCTCGTCCTCGGTGACGCCGCGCTGCACCGCGCCGGGCGCATAGAAATCGCGTCCATAACGGCGCCACAGCATCCGCATCACGTCGTCGAGCGAGCGGCGTCCGTTGGTGCGGCTGCGGATGGTCAGGTCCAGCGCCAGCCCGATCAGCGAGCCCTTGGTGTAGTAGCTGACGATCGCATTGGGCGCGTTCTCGTCCTGGCGGTAGTACTTGGTCCAGGCGTCGAAGGAGCTGTCGGCCACGCTCTGCTTGGTGCGGCCGCTGCCCCGCAGCACGCCGTTCCAGGTCTTGGCCAGCAGCTCGACGTATTGCTGCTCGGTGATGCAGCCGCTGCGCACCAGCATCAGGTCGTCGTAATAGCTGGTGAAGCCCTCGAACAGCCATAGCAGCGGCGTATGGGTTTCGGCCTGCAGCCGGTACGGCACGAAGGCCGCCGGCTTGATCCGCTTGACGTTCCAGGTATGGAAATACTCGTGGCTGCACAGGCCGAGGAAGCCGCGATAGCCCTCGCTGCTTTCCGGATTGCCGCGCACCGGCAGATCGCCGCGCGCGCACATCAGCGCTGTGCTGGCGCGATGTTCGAGGCCGCCATAGCCGTCGCCGGTGACCATCGTCATGAAGACGTAGCGGCGATTGCTGTCGAGGAACGGCGCACGTTCGCTGCGCGGCTCGAACAGCCGGATCTGTGCCTCGCAGATCCGCTTCAGGTCGCGGCAGACGCGCTCGATGTCGAGCTGGGGCACGCGGCCGGTGAACACGACGTCGTGCTGCGCGCCGCAGGCCTTGAACGTGCCCATCGTGAACTCGCCCATCTCGACCGGATGGTCGATCAGCTCGTCGTAGTCCGCGGCGCGGTAGCGGCCAAAGCCGTAGCGCTTCGCACCGCCGCGGCCGGGGGCTTCGGGGAGCGCGGTGGCGACGCGCCAGTTGCGATAGGCCTCGCCCTGCGGCGGATGGATATCGACGGTACAGGGGCGGTCGGCCTTGCCTTCGACGCAGAGGAACACCGAGGTCCCGTTGAAGAAGCCGTGGGTCTGGTCCAGATGCGCGGCGCGCACCGACAGGTCCCACGCGTAGACCTCGTACGACAGCGTCAGCGGGCCGCGCGCCGGGTCGATCGGCTCGGCCTGCCAGGTGTGCTTGTCGAGCTTGGTCAGCGCCACCGGCTGGCGCTTGGCGTCATCGCCGGCATCGCCGCCCGCATCGGCACCGACATCGGCGCGGATGCGCACGATGTTCCGCGCGAACTCGCGAATCATGTAGCTGCCGGGAATCCACGCCGGCAGCGAGAAACGTTGGCCGGCGGGATCGGGATCGTCCACCGTGACGGTGACCGCGAACAGATGCGCTTCGGGCTGAAGCGGGGCAATGGCGTAGTGGATCGGCTTCATGGCCACGATTGTAGCGTCACGGGCACGCGGGCCCGGCGCTGCGCGGCTGCGGGGCTGCGGCGCCGATGCGGTGATGAACTGATGCCGTGGTGCGTGGATGCGCTGACGCAGCGGTGCGCTAATGCGTTGGCGCTGCGTTGGCGCTGCGTTGGCCCTGCGTCCGTGCCGCGTTGGTGGCGCGTTGGTGCCGCGTTGGTGGCGCGGTGGCGCCGTGTTGGTGCCGCCGCCGTACGCCCGCCGCGCGCGGCACCGCCTCCGCCATCAACGATTGACGTCCACCACCACCCGCCCGCGCATGCCGCCCGCGATGATGCGCTGGCCCGCCTCGATCGCCTCGGCCAGGCCGATCTCCTGCGTGATCGCCGCCAGGCGGTCCGGCTCGAGATCCTGAGCCAGCCGCGCCCACGCCTGCTCGCGCCGCGCCATCGGCGCCATCACGCTGTCGACGCCGTGCAGCGTCACGCCGCGCAGGATGAACGGCGCCACCGAGCCCGGGAAGTCCATGCCCTGCGCCAGCCCGCAGGCCGTCACCACGCCGCCGTAGCGGACCTGCGCGATGGCATTGACCAGCGTATGCGAACCGACCGCGTCGACCACCGCGGCCCAACGCTCCTTCTGCAGCGGCTTGCCCGGCGCCGACAGTTCTGCGCGGTCGATGACGTCGGCCGCGCCGAGCGCCTTCAGGAAATCTGCCTCGCCGGTCTTGCCGGTCGAGGCCACGACGCGATAGCCGAGCTTGCCCAGCAGCGCGATCGCGATCGTACCGACGCCGCCCGAGGCGCCGGTCACCAGCACCTCGCCCTGCTCGGGCCGCACGCCGGACGCTTCCAGCGCCAGCACCGACAGCATCGCGGTATAGCCCGCGGTGCCGATCGCCATCGCCTGCCGCGTCGTCAGCGACTCGGGCAGGCGCACCAGCCAATCGCCCTTCAGGCGCGCACGCTGCGCCAGGCAGCCCCAGTGCGTCTCGCCGACGCCGTAGCCGTTCAGCACCACCTTGTCGCCCGCTTGCCAGCGCGGATTCGACGACTCCAGCACGGTGCCGGCACCGTCGATGCCGGCCACCATCGGCCATTTGCGCACGACCGGGCTGCGGCCCGTGATCGCCAGGCCGTCCTTGAAGTTGATCGTCGAATAGTCGATCTCGACCAGCACGTCGCCGTCGGCAGGCAGCTGGTCATCCTGCAGCGTCGAGATCTCGGCGCGGGTCGACGGCTTGTCGCCGTCGGTCTGGGTCAGCAGCAGCGCGCGGAAGGTCATGGTGGTGTCTCCTGTGGATGCGATCCGTTGTGCGATCCGTTGTGCGATCGTTGTGCGTTCTGTTCTGCGATCCGGTCTGCGATCCGATATGCGATCGGTGATGCGACCGTGCGGGCCGGATCGCCGCGCCGGCCCACGCCGGCCCGCCGCGCCGGACCTCCGTGGTTCCTTACTTCTTCAGGCTGGACAGCTTGCGCTCCAGCGTGGCGACGTCGGCCGCGCCTGGAATGCGGGTGCCGTCGGTGAAGAACACCGCGGGCGTGCCGGTGACATTGAGGCTGTGGCCCAGCGCCAGGTTCTCTTCCAGCGGCGTCTTGCAATTGCCGGCGCCGCTCGGCGCGACCTTCGACAGCATCCAGTCGCGCCACGCCTTGGTGCGATCGGCCGCGCACCAGACCTGTTTGGCCTTGGCGGTCGAATCCGGCGACAGCACCGGATAGAGGAAGGTGTAGACCGTGATGTTGTCCATCTGCTGGAAGGTCTGCTCGATCTGCTTGCAATAGCCGCAGTTCGGATCGGAGAACACCGCGACCTGGCGGCTGCCGTCGCCCTTGCTCCATTTGATCGCGCGCGACAGCGGCAGGTCGGACCACTTGATGCGATTGATCTCGGCCAGGCGCTGCTCGGTCAGGTTGGTGCCGCTGCGCGTGTCGAGCAGCTCGCCATTGAGGATGTAGCGGCCGCTCGCATCGGCGTAGACCAGCTGGCCGCCGATATTGACTTCGTAGAGTCCGGCGATCGGCGTCTTCTCGACGCTCTTGATCTCGGCGCGGCCGCCCAGCATCTTCTGCACATTGGTCTTGATGCGCTCCGCGGTCGGATCGGCCGCCGCCAGCGCCGGATGCGCGAAGGCGGCAGTGGCCACGGCGAGCGTCAGCACGGCCATCGCGCGCGCGGCGCGCTCGGTCAGCACGTTGGACCGCGTGATGGAACGCAGCGGGTTCGGGCGGGCGGAGCGCCCGAGGGAATACGACATGTTGACTCCGGGTTCTGGTTGGCTCGGATGTGGGTGGAGCTGGCGGCTTGGCCGCGGCTTGTTTCGGATCAGCGGGATCAGTGTCGGATCAGTGGGATCGGTCGGATGCGTCGGTTACGCGGAGGCGGCCGGTTCAAGGCGCCGGCGCTCAGCCCAGCGCCCGTCCGATCAGGAACCGCTTCAGCAGCGCCTGCGCGCCCACGGCACGCATGCCGGTATTGCGGACCATCCGCGCCACCCCGCCCTGCAGCGAGAACAGCCGATGCAGGCCATCGGTGGCGGCCGTCAGCGACAGCAGGTCGGTGGCGCGCGCGCGCTCGTAGCGGCGCAGCAGGCGCAGGTCGCCTTCGTCGCGGAACGACTCTTTGGCGGCCATCACGCGGCCAAGTTCCGCGACATCGCGCAAACCGAGGTTCATGCCCTGCCCGGCCAGCGGATGCACCACGTGGGCCGCGTCGCCGACCAGAACCACATGCGGCTGCACCACGCAGTCGGCATGCTGCAGCACCAGCGGGAAGGCCTGCGCGGGCGTCACGCAACGCAGCGCGCCGAACTGGCGGCCGACCGCACCGCTGGCCGCGTCCATCGCCGCCTGTGCCAGCTGCTCCGGCGCCAGCGCCGTCAATTCGCGCGCATGGGCCTCGTCGGCCGACCACACCATCGACAGGTAATCGCCCGGCAGCGGCAGCATCGCCAGGATTTCGCAGTTGCACGACTCCTCGTCGGCCAGCAGCTTGGGCGGCGCGCCGAGGAACCACTGCCACGCGGTCGCGTGATGCGGCAGCTCGCAGGCGAAATTGGCGACCACGCCCGACTGCCGGTAGCGCCGCGTACTGACGCCGATATGGCACTGGGTCCGCACCCAGGAGCGCGCGCCGTCGGCGCCCACGACGCAATTGGTACGTACCCGCGCGCCGTCGGCCAGCGTCAGCGTGACGCCCAGCTCGTCGCGCTCGAAGCCGGTGGCGGCCTGCTGGTACCAATGGACCTGATGCTGGAAGCGCAGCGCGGTGTCGAGCACGCGCTCGACATGGCTCGATTCGATGATCCAGGCCAGCTCCGGCACCGCGGCCGCGTAGGCCGAGAAATGCAGATCGCCGGTCAGCCCGGCATCGTCGCGCGCGGCGGTGTCGTCGCCAAACACGCGCATGTCGCGCACCGGCTGCATCCGCGCCGGGTCCAGCGCCTCCCAGATCCGCAGCCGGCTCAGCAGCGCCTGCGAGCTGGCCGAGAACGCGTAGACGCGGCTGTCCCACTCGCCCTCGCCCAGCGGCGCCGGCGCCGGGGTCGAGCCGTTTCCGGGCCGCGGCGCGATCAGCGCCACCTGCATGCCCTGCTGCGCCAGCAGCAACGCGCAAGTCTTGCCGACGATGCCGCCGCCAACCACGGCAATCTGGAAATGGGAAAACGAGGTCCGCGTGGACGCGCTGGCTCTGGTCATGGGGCGATTATAGCCAGCGGCTTTGAGGGGTCACCCGGTGCTCACCCGGCGGACGGGCGAGCCCCTTGGTACGGGCGGCTCGGACGGGCGAGCAAGCCTCCTGGCATGGAGGGCTCGGACGGTCGGGCAAGCCCCCTGGCACGGGCGGTTCGGACGGGCGGGCAAGCCCCCTGGCATGGGCGGCTCGGACGGGCGGACAAGCCCCCTGGCATGGGCGGCTCGGACGGGCGGGCGTCCGGACGGCCATCCGCTAGAATACCGGCTTTGCCATCGCTTACCGCCCGGAACACCATGAGCCTCAAATGCGGCATCGTCGGCCTGCCCAACGTCGGCAAGTCCACGCTGTTCAACGCCCTGACCAAGGCCGGCATCGCCGCCGAAAACTATCCGTTCTGCACCATCGAGCCCAATGTCGGCGTGGTGGAAGTGCCGGATCCGAGGCTTAAGGCCCTCGCCGAAATCGTCAAACCCGAGCGCGTCGTCCCGGCGACGGTCGAGTTCGTCGACATCGCCGGCCTGGTGGCCGGTGCGTCCAAGGGCGAAGGGCTGGGCAACCAGTTCCTCGCCAATATCCGCGAGACCGACGCCATCACGCACGTGGTGCGCTGCTTCGAGGATCCCAACGTGATCCACGTGGCCGGCAAGGTCGATCCGCTGTCGGACATCGAGGTCATCAATACCGAACTGGCACTGGCCGACCTGGCCACCGTCGACAAGGCGCTGGCCCGCTACGTCAAGCCGGCCCGCGCCGGCGACAAGGAAGCGCAACGGCTGGTCGCCGTGCTGGAGAAGGCCCAGGCCGTGCTCGACCAGGCCAAGGCCGTGCGCACGCTGGACCTGGCGCCCGAGGAATGGGACGCGCTGCGCCCGTTCTGCCTGATCACCGCCAAGCCGACCATGTATGTCGCCAACGTGCGCGAGGACGGCTTCGAGAACAATCCGCACCTGGACGCCGTGCGCAAGTACGCCGAGACCACCAGGTCGCCGGTCGTCGCCGTCTGCGCCGCGATCGAGGCCGAGATCGCCGACCTCGAGGACGAGGACAAGGCCGTGTTCCTGGCCGACCTCGGCATGGAAGAGCCGGGCCTGGACCGCGTGATCCGCGCCGGCTTCAGCCTGCTTGGCCTGCAGACCTACTTCACCGCGGGCGTCAAGGAAGTGCGCGCCTGGACCATCCACGTCGGCGACACCGCCCCCAAGGCGGCCGGCGTGATCCACACCGACTTCGAACGCGGCTTCATCCGCGCGCAGACCATCGCTTTCGAGGACTTCATCGCCTTCAAGGGCGAACAGGGCGCCAAGGAAGCAGGCAAGATGCGGGCGGAAGGCAAGGAGTATGTGGTCAAGGATGGGGATGTGATGAACTTTTTGTTCAACGTCTGAGGACGGCGAACGGTTCCCACATCCGCGTCAGCGGCCATGTTGGACAGCCCGGCTTGCCGGGCTGTTTTGCTTGAGTGTTCGCGCCTTGTTCATGCAGCAGACTTCAACCGCCGCACGTGCAGGCCATCGCGCCGCTGATCGACCTGCCACAGGTCATACGCGGCCTGATGCGCCAACCACGATTCCGCGCTCTTGCCGAAGGCCATTTCGAGTCGCACCGCCATTTCGGGCGTGATCGAAGCACGGCCGTTGACGATCTCAGACAGCGTTTTGCGCGACACGTCCAAGGCAGCGGCCGCCTCGGTGATGGTCAGCTTCAGCGGCTCTAGCCATAGCTCATGCAGGATCTCGCCAGGGTGCGGAGGGTTATGCATGCGCATGATGTCTCTCACTTAGTGGTAGTCGAGGTAATCAACAACGTGCGCATCGCCGTCATCGAAGCGGAAGACGACACGCCAATTTGCCTGGACCGTAACGGCCCAAAAGCCGACCATATCGCCCTTGAGCAGATGCAGTCGCAAACCGGGAGCGTTCATGTCGTCGACAGACATCGCTTCATCAAGCAGAGCCAGAATCAGCCGAAGCCGCTTGGCATGAATTGCCTGAACCCCTCCCAGACTGCCGGTCAAAAAGAACCGCTCGAGGCCCTTGTGTCCAAAGGATCGGATCATCGTTATTGTAACCCCACACGTTACACAGCGTATGCTGCTCGAGGCGTTGAACAACACATCCGATCCTAAATACTCAAGGCTTGCGATACGAAGCTCCGATGTCTGAAAAGAGAGGTCAAGGCAGAGCACAACCGCGTTCTTGCCCCCGCGCTGTGATGCCGGCTCAAACCCTCACCACCACCTTCCCAAACTGCTCGTTCGATTCCAGATACCGATGCGCCTCGACGATCTGGTCGAAATCGAACGTCCTGGCGATGACCGGCCGCAGTTCGCCCTCCTCCAGCCCGCGCAGGATGAACGCCTTCGCCGCGGCGAGCCTTATCGGGTCGCCAGCGATCTCGTGAACCAGATACCCCCGCAGCGTCAGCGACTTGCTCAGGACGGTGAACAGCGGAAACGGCGTCGGCGCCGGGCTGAGGCCGCCGTATTCGATCAGCATGCCGCCGCGCGACATCGCTGCCGTCAGCGGCTCGAAGATCGGGCCGCCGACCGCGTCGAGCACGACGCGCACACGCTGCTCTCCCGCGATTTCCTTTAGGCGCGATTCGAGGTCTTCCTCGTCCGAGGCCACCACATGCCGGGCGCCGGCGTCGACCAAGGCCGCCCGCTTCGCCGACGATCGCGTGATCGCGATCGGCATGGCGCCGACGCGATTGACGATCTGGATCGCGGCGAGTCCGACGCTGCTCGATGCCGCCGTGATCGCGACGACGTCGCCCTTGCCGAGCCCGGCGATATCGACCAGCGCGCCATAAGCGGTCAGATACGGCATCCATAGCGCGGCGGCGGCTTCCCAGCTCAACGAAGGCGGATGCTTGACCACCAGCTCGGCCGGAAAGCGGACCAGTTCGCCATACGCGGGCCAGCGCACCATCGACCGCGGCGGCACGATGCTGACGGCGTCGCCGGGGGCAAGGCCTTCCACGTCGGGGCCGACCGATTCGATCACGCCCGCCGCCTCGAGGCCCAGCCCCGACGGCAAGGCCGGCATCTCGATATAGCGCCCGGTACGCAGCAGCGCCTCGGCGCGATTCAATCCGAGCGCCTTGACGCGGATCCGCACCTCGCCGGCCGCGGGTTCCGGCACCTCGGCCGATTCGATGCACAGGACTTCGGGCCCGCCATATTGGTGGAAACGAACGACACGAGCAGTTTGCATGGTTGGCTTGACTCCAAATCTAAGAGGACGAATCCAGTATGATTTGGCGCCATACACCGATAAATAGCCGCTCCGGCACAACGGTAGAAACTACTGGTTTTCAATATGGACCGCCTGACCAGCATGTCCGTGTTCGTCAAAGCCGTCGACCTGGGCTCGTTCGCGGCCGCCGCGGACGCGCTCGGCATCACCGGCCCGATGGTTGGCAAGCACGTCCGCTTCCTCGAAGAGCGCCTCGGCACCCGGCTGCTGAACCGGACCACGCGCCGCCAAAGCCTGACCGACTTCGGACGCGCCTATTACGAACGCTGCCGCCTGATCCTGGCCGAGGCCGAGGCCGCCGACGCCCTGGCGGCCGATCAACTGGCCGAGCCGCGGGGCAAGCTGCGGGTCACGATGCCGGTGCATTTCGGCCGGCATTGCGCGATGCCGATCCTGCTGGACCTTGCGCGGCAATATCCGGCGCTGGAACTCGAGCTGTCGTTCGGCGACCGGCTGATCGATCTGGCCGAAGACGGCTACGACCTCGCGATCCGCACCGGAAGCCTGCAGGACCGGGCCGACACCATTGCGCGCCGGGTGGGTAGGCAGCGAATGATCGTCTGCGCGTCCCCCGCCTACCTCGGCCGGCATGGCGAACCGCAATCGATCGACGACCTGCGCCAGCACCATGCGATCGTCTATCGCCGCTCCGGACCCGTCGCGCCGTGGCTGTTCCCTAGTGAGGATGGGCGGCCGGTGGAATTGCAGCCCACCGGCCGGCTAATGCTTGACGACCTCGATGCGATCGCCGACGCGGCGACGGAAGGCATGGGCGTCGCGTGGCTGCCATATTGGCTTGTCCGCGATCGGATTCACGCCGGAGCACTGCTTCAGCTGCTGCCAAATGAACCGACGTTCCTGTACGACGCCTACGCACTCTGGCTGCGCACGCCGCATCTCCCGCGCAAGGTACGGCTTGCGGTCGATGCGCTGGCGGCAGATTTGCCGAGATTGATGCAGTAGAAAAACGAGACTCGCCCACTGAGATGCAGCTTGCACTACCCATACCGCCGCAATTAGATTGCTCGAAGCGGTACGTAAGCGCGGGGGAAAAGCCGACACTGGCTGGCCAAAGTGGAAAGGCTCCCGGCGGCTTGAACTATGCGGGGTTTTCTTCGTGACGCGGGAGGCAGGAAACCCTCATGTATTTGAGTAACGCCGTCGAATAGTGAAGGCTGAAATTCCATCGTTTGCTCGGCGCGCTCCAACCGCTTGCGCAATGTAGCGTTCGAAATGGCCAGGTGGTTTGCAATGGCGGTCAGATCGTTGGCCATATTGGCAAAGACCCGGAGATAGGCCACCGCCTCGGCAAAACGACCCAACACCGTCTTGTCTTGTTGGCTTTCCTCTTCGTATGTTTCGAGCATCCGGTGCGGCTCGTTGGCCTCAGGCGCGCTGAGCGTCGCCGCAAACCAGTTTTCGTGCGTTCCGCCGTCATCATCCTCACTCTGTTCATCCAGTCTCACTGCGAAACGCAGACGCTTATCCGCGTACCTTACGAATCGATTGAACAGCCGAGCAAGGATCTGCTGTTGGAAGTCTCTGTCGGCCAGGTCCGGCTGCGGGTCGCGGTCGCGGCTCAGTTTGTCTGCAAGAATCCACGCTTCACCTTGTAGATCGTCCACGGTCATTTCGCCCCGCGACTGTTTCGCGATTCGAGCCAGGTCAGGAAGGATTGCAGGGATAAGTTTGGCGAAGAACGCGCCAGCGAGGTCAGAGGACATCGTTGCTCCGATAAACAACGTGCAGCCATTGACACCACAACACTCAAGACTTGAGGCAGCGACAGCAGCGCGTCACCTATTGCTCCGCCGATACCCCATCCCCACCGCCACCCCGCCCAACACCGCCACCGACGCCACCACCAACCGCCACGTCACCGCCTCCCCCAACAGCACCACGCCACCCGCCGCGGCGATCACCGGCACGCTCAGTTGCACCAGTCCAGCCGTGGTCACCGTCAGACCCCGCAGCGCGACGTACCAGATGGCATAGCCCAGCGCCGAGGCGATGGCGCCGGACAGCACCGCGTACAGCATGCCTTCGGCATCGTGGCTGGCCCACGGCAGCGCGGCCAGATAGAGCGGCACGCAGCAGAGCGCGGCGCGCAGGAAGTTGCCCGCATTGGCGCGCACCGGATCTCGTACGCCCTTGGCGCGGATCGAGTAGACGCCCCAAGCCGCGCCCGACGCCAGCATCAGCAGCGCGCCCAGCAGCGGAGGCGCGGACAGGCCGGGCAGCAACATGCCGATCAGTCCAGCGACCGCGATCAGATAGCCGGCCGTCTGCACGAGATGAGGCCGTTCGCCGAGCCACAGGCCGCGGCCGATCATCGTGACCTGCACCGCGCCGAACAGCAGCAGCGCGCCGGTGGCGGCCGATAGTTGCGCGTAGGCGTACGAGAAAAAGACGGCGTACGCGAACAGCGCCAGCGCGGAACGCCAGTTGCCGCTCGATGCCTCGGGCGTTGGCTCGGCAGCGCGCGAGACGCCATGACGCAGACGGACCAGTACCCACAGCGTGATCGCGCCAGACAACAACCGCACGGTCGTGAAGCTGGCGGCGTCGATGGTGGTGTCCCGCAGCGCGAGCCGGCACAGCAGCGAATTGCCGGCGAAGGCGAGCATCGACAGCGCGGTACAGCCGAGCACCAGCGGGACCGAGGGCGCGGTGCTCGACGTCTTCACAGCGGATGTCCTTCGGCGTCGCGCAGCTCCACCAGCAGCGCCTGCCCCTGTGCATCGACACGAAACGCGCCGAACTGCGCGCCCTCATAGCGGCGCCCTTGGCCTTCCTGGAAGAAGAAGGCATCCGTCGAGATATGGACCTGGTCCGTTCCCCAGCGCGACGGCCGCAGTTGGAAACGAAGCAGATGCTCGCCGGCGACCAGCGGCTCGCCGCGATGCAGCCGTACGAAGCTGGCCTCGCCACGCGCGTCGAGCCGGACCACCGCGGTGCGGATACGGTCGTCGGTGGTCTCCAGCGCGCGCAGGATCGGCGCGCCGATGGCGAAATTCAGCGCCATATAGTCGCCCTGCATCAGCGAGCGCGGGTCGACCGGCGCCAGCCGCAACAGCACCACATCGCCGCGTGCGAGCAGCCTTTCCTTGCCGATCACGCCCGCGCCTGCGACCGCGAGCGTCAGTGCCCAGGCAATCAGGATCCAACGTTTCATCGGCTGCCCTCCTCTGCGACGTCGGCGGTGCCCAGCGGGGGCCCGGGGCGCGCCAGCCAGGCGCGTGCAAACAGCACGACGATGCCGGCCGCTACCAGCGTTGCCGACTTGATCGCCAGCGTCCAGTGCAGCGCGCTGTAGTACCAGAGGAAACCGAGGCCGATGGTCGCAAGGCCGAGCCCGAGCCAGGACAGGGACGCCCTTCGCAAGGCCAGCCCGGTCGCGAGCACGCCTGCCACCACGGCAGGTGCGCCGATCATCAGCGCGGCACAGAGTGCGAGCACACCGCAGACCGCGGTGCGCCGGCGTGGCGATCCTTGCAGTCGGGCCGTCTCGACGATGCCAAAGCCGACCAGCAGCACCGCAAACAACGCGCCCGCCAGCCAATGCGGCACGCCGCGCGCCGCCGGTTCGGTGAAGAGGCCGAGGGGATGCCCGATGCCGGTGACGATCAGCGCGCCGAGCAGGCTGCAGGACAGCAAGGCGTCCGCGGCCGGGGCGAGCCGGTGATGTCGCCCGAGCGCGGCGAGCCGCACTTCGGCGACCGCGAACAGCGCCGCCTTCAGCGCGGCGACGGGCGCCAGCCAGACCAGCGCCCAGCCAATCCCCTGCCAGGGCGTGGACGGCCCCATCGCGATGGCGATGGTCAAGGCGATTGCAATCGAAACCATCGCCGCAAGTGCGCACAACAAGCGATGCAGCCGGTTGCCGATCGCCGCATAGAGCAGCATCTCGCAGGCCGCGATGCCGCACCAGAACGCCGCGGTCTCTACCGCGCGGGCGCGGCCGAGCAGGTCGGCGGCGGCATAGAACGCGAGCCCCTGCCCGGTCAGGCTGCTGGCCAGCGCGAATTGCTCGAAGCCGGTATGGCCGGCGCGGCGCCGATACAGCAGCGCGGCCAGTGCGATCAGCGCCAGTCCGCAGACGAGAATGGCGCCGCTGTTCTCGCGCGCGGCGACGAACACGGTGCCGAGCAGGAACAGCTGGAAGAACACCGCGCCGAGCCAGCCGGCCAGCCCCGTCAACAGACGCACGGACCAGGGTGCATCGGTGTCCGCCGGCGGTTGCCCTTCGACCGCGCCCTCGACGGCCAGCTTGCGCCACAGCGCCTGCACAGCCGCCGCCGGTCGCGCAGGCTCGTCCTGTTCACGGTACCGCGGCTCCCCGTTAGCCAGCGACGTCTGCGCATGACCGCGATGCAAGCGCATCAACCACGTCGCCGACACGGCCGACAGGCCGAGCGTCAGCAGGCCCAGCAGCAGGAAGCCGCCGAATTCCGCGCCGGCCTCGAACAGCAGGCGCCCAAGCCCCGCGACGATCAGCGCGATCAGGGACAGCGCAATCCCGCTCAGCACCAGCAGATCGACGTTGCGCCGCCAGAACCAGGCGCCGAGTCCCAGCAAGGCGGCCAGCGCGACGATCAGCATCGCGCCGTCGAAGCGGTCGCCGAACAAGGCGGCGAGACCGAGCCAGACCGCATGCGCGCAAGCGAGAAACGCCAGCAGCCGCACGCCGCCCTGGCCGCGCACGCCGACACGCGGCGCGTGGGCGGACAGCACCAGCCATAGCACCAGCTGCAGCAAGGCGGCGGCAAGCAGCCACAGGCCGACCAGCTTGCCGTCGTCGACGCCGAACAGCAGCGTGAACGGCAGGCCGGCGCCGAGCTCGACGCTGAAGAAGCGCAGCAGCGCGACATTGGCCAGCACCACCACCAGCCACCAATGCGGCGGGGCGTGCGCGGCCAGCGCCCAGGGCACGGCGAGCAGCGCCCACCAGGCGAACAGTTGCCACGCGTCGGCGCCGGTCTGGTAGACCTGTCCGATCACCGCCAGCAACGCCCCGGTGATCATTTGCGCGGCGAACAGCGCGGCGCGGCCGGCGGCGTCGCCGTCCGGCCGCCGCCAGGCGAAGGCCGCCAGCGCGCTGATCAGCACGGCCAGCACGCCGAAGCGGGTGAACTTGTGCAGGGCCTGCCAGTTGAAGGCGAAGAAGACGATCACGCCGGCGCAGAGCAGTGCCACACCAAGAGCGAGCAGCGCCCGTTGCAGCCAGCGGTGCCAGTCGGCAAGTCGCGGCTCGGTATCGGTCCAGGCCTGGCGCGCTGGCTCCATCGCCAGTCGCCCCTGTGCGCACCAGTCCGCCAGCGCGCGCCGCTGGGCATGCCGGATGTTCAGACGATGGGCTTGGCGATCGGTCGGCATGGGATGAGCAGCGCTCCGGAAAGGCGTTGGCTGCACTCTAGCAAAGCGCCGTGGTGGGCGCACGGTCAAAGGCGGTGGGGCGCAAACCAGCGAAGCACCGGGCTGTGCCGGTATGCTGTCGGCTTTTCCGGCTCACGGCTTGCGGTTCGCGGGACCGGGCCGCGGCACCGGGCACCGGGCACCGGGCACCGGGCACCGGGCACCGGGCACCGGGCACCGGGCACCGGGCTCCGGGCTCCGGGCTCCGGGCTCCGGGCTCCGGGCTCCGGGCTCCGGGCTCCGGGCTCCGGGCTGCGGGCTCCGGGCTCCGGACTTTGGACTCTGGAGTCTGGACTCTGGACTCTGGACTCTGGACTCTGGGCGCAAGGCTCAGGGCTCAGAGCTTAAGGCTCAGGGCTTAAGGCTTAGGTCCCGGGCTTGCGGTTCGGGCCCCCGGCTCCCGCTGCCCGCGCAGCCGCACCGTGATCCATCCCGTTTTCCGTTTCGATCACCAGACACCATGACTCTCGGCATCCTCGCCGCCCTGCATGACGAAATCGACGGCCTGATCGCCGCGATGCGCCACGACCACGCCCGCGCCACCGTGCATCGGATCGGCATGCGGGACTACTACGTCGGCGAGCTGTACGGGCAGCGCTGCGTGGTGGTGCTGGCGCGGGTCGGCAAGGTGGCAGCCGCGGCGACCACGGTGACGCTGATCCGCGAGTTCGCGGTCGACGGCATCGTCTTCACCGGCCTGGCCGGCGGCATCGGCGCGGGCGTGCAGGTTGGCGATCTGGTGATAGCCGATCGCACCGTGCAGCACGACATGGACGCGCGTCCGCTGTTTCCGCGCCATCAAGTGCCGCTGCTGGGCCGGGACGAATTCCCCACCGATCCAGCGCTGACGGCCGCGCTGCGCGAGGCGGCGCAGGCCTTCCTGGTGGAGGATCTGCCCAGCGCCGTGCCGGCCGCGGTGCGTGCCCGATTTGGCGTCACTGCGGGCGTCAGCGCGCCGAACCTGCATCTGGGCATGATCGCCAGCGGCGACCAGTTCATCGGCGCGCCGACCACGGTGGCGGAATTGCGGGCGCGGCTGCCGGGCTTGCTGGCGGTCGAAATGGAAGGCGCCGCGGTCGGCCAGGTCTGCCACGAATATGGCGTGCCGCACGCGGTCATGCGGACCGTGTCGGATCGGGCCGACGACAGCGCGCATGTCGATTTCCCGGCGTTCCTGGCCGAGGTGGCCAGTCATTACTCCGAGGGCGTGATCCGGCGGCTGCTGGCGACGCTGCGGTAGCAAACCCATGGCGTTGCCCCGAAACGGGGATCCGGTGACATTCGGCCTTGCTGCCGGCGATGGAAGACGCGAGGTCCTCGCTTGCGCGGGGAGGACGGCGTCAAGCCAGGGCGGGCCTGCCTTTGCTCAGCGGCCGCGCCGGGCGAACAGGCCGGCCAGCCCGACCAGCAGCGCAGCGCCGAGGATCGCGGCGGTCCAGCCGCTGAGTTGCCCGTCGATGAACCAGCGCAGCGCGCGGCCCAGGTAGAAGCTGGCGAGGGCGCCGACGCCACCGAGCAGCAGCGCCATCGGGACGGTCAGCCCCGGTCCGCGCGGATGCATCGCGCGCGCCACCAGTCCGACCACCATGCCCACCAAGAACGTCCCCAGCATCGCCCGCTTCCGTTGTTCGACTATCCGCTCGATCTGCCGCCGCCCCCGGGCTGCAGCGGCGTAACGATAACTCAACTCGGAACGCCGGCCGATACCCGACAGGCTCGGCCGGCCCCCGAACGCAAGGATCGCGCCCGGGCGGTATAATGCAAGCCGTCCCGGCGGCGCTCGACCAGGGCCCGAATAGATTCAAGACGCTCAAGACGCTCCGCAACCTGCGCAGGCAGTACGCAGGCGATGCCAGAGCAATATGTGCGCCGCCATGCCCAGCGCAGGCAAGCTGCCGCAAGCCGGAATGGCCCGGCAGCCGGACAGCGACAAGTCCCCAAACCATGCAACTGCTCGCAATCGGAATCAATCACAACACGGCGCCCGTCTCGCTACGCGAACGGGTGGCGTTTCCGCTCGAGCAGATCAAGCCGGCGCTGGGGGCGCTGCGCACCCAGCTGGCCGGCAAGCGCGGCACCGAGGCGGCGATCCTGTCGACCTGCAACCGGACCGAGATCTACTGCGCCACCGACCTGGTGCTGTCCGGCTCGGAAGGCTTCGATCACACGCTGCGCTGGCTGGCGCAGCACCACAACATCCCCGCCGGCGAACTGGCTCCGCACCTGTATGCGCTGCCGCAATCCGAGGCGGTGCGCCACGCCTTCCGCGTCGCCAGCGGCCTCGATTCGATGGTGCTGGGCGAGACCCAGATCCTGGGCCAGATGAAGGACGCGGTGCGTACCGCCGGCGAGGCCGGCACGCTCGGCACCTATCTGAACCAGCTGTTCCAGCGCACCTTCGCCGTGGCCAAGGAAGTGCGCGGCCAGACCGAGATCGGCGCGCATTCGGTGTCGATGGCGGCGGCCGCGGTACGGCTGGGGCAGCGGATCTTCGAGAGCATCTCGGGCCAGCGCGTGCTGTTCATCGGTGCGGGCGAGATGATCGAGCTGTGCGCCACGCATTTCGCCGCGCAGAGCCCGCGCCAGATCGTCGTCGCCAACCGCACGGTGGAACGCGGCGAAAAGCTGGCCGAGCAGCTCGCCGCGCAGGGGCTCAATACCGAGGCGATCCGCCTGTCCGAGCTCGGCTCGCGGCTGCACGAGTTCGACATCGTCGTCTCCAGCACCGCCAGCTCGCTGCCGATCATCGGGCTGGGCGCGGTCGAACGCGCGGTCAAGCAGCGCAAGCACCGGCCGATCATGATGGTCGACCTCGCCGTGCCGCGCGACGTCGAGCCCGAAGTGGCGCGGCTCGATGACGTCTTCCTCTATACCGTCGACGACCTCGGCGCGATCGTGCGCGAAGGCAACGCGATGCGGCAGGCCGCGGTCGCGCAGGCCGAGGCGATCATCGAAACGCGCGTCCAGCATTTCATGCACTGGCTGGAGACGCGCAGCGTGGTGCCGGTGATCCGCGAACTGCAGGCCAACGGCGAAGCGATGCGCCAGGCCGAGCTGGAGCGCGCCCGCAAGATGCTGGCGCGCGGCGACGATCCCGAGGCCGTGCTCGAGGCGCTGTCGGGCGCGCTGACTCGCAAGTTCCTGCACGGTCCGACCCACGCGCTGAACCACACCCAGGGCGAGGACCGCGAGGCGCTGTTGCGCCTGGTGCCCGGCCTGTTCCGCCACAGCAGCCACTCCGAGCGCTAGCCGCGCTCGCCGCGAGCGTCCGCGCCGCCTTTGCGCCCTTGCGCCGGCGGCCTCGCCCGCACCGCCGCGCCCCGCCCCTGCGGCATCCGCCCGCATCAGGCGGCGCCCCGCACCAAGACGCCAAATCCGGATTCCGATGAAAGCCAGCATGCAAGCCAAGCTCGACCAACTGGCCGAGCGCCTCGACGAAGTCAACGCCCTGCTCGCGCGCGAGGACGCGACCGCGAACATGGAGCAGTACCGCAAGCTGACGCGCGAGCATGCCGAGCTGTCGCCGGTGGCCGAGCAATATGCGCACTACCGGCAGGCGCAGGACGATCTGGCCACCGCGCAGGCGCTGCTCGACGACCCGGAGATGAAGGCCTTCGCCAGCGACGAGATCGATGCCGCGCGCGCCAAGCTCGAACAACTGGAGGCCAGCCTGCAGACGCTGCTGCTGCCCAAGGACCCCAACGACGACCGCAACCTGATCCTGGAAATCCGCGCCGGCACCGGCGGCGAGGAAAGCGCGCTGTTTGCCGGCGACCTGCTGCGGATGTACACGCGCTATGCGGAGCGGCAGCGCTGGCAGGTCGAGATCATGAGCGAATCGCCGTCGGACCTGGGCGGCTACAAGGAAGTGATCGTCCGCATCGCGGGCGAGGCGGCGTTCTCCAGATTGAAGTTCGAATCGGGCGGCCACCGCGTGCAGCGCGTGCCGGCCACCGAGGCGCAGGGGCGCATCCATACCTCGGCCTGCACGGTCGCGGTGATGCCCGAGGCCGACGAGCTCGGCGAGATCGAGATCAATCCGGGCGATCTGCGCGTGGACACCTTCCGCGCCTCGGGCGCCGGCGGCCAGCACATCAACAAGACCGATTCGGCGGTGCGGCTGACCCACCTGCCGACCGGCATCGTGGTCGAATGCCAGGACGACCGCAGCCAGCATCGCAACAAGGACAAGGCGATGAAGGTGCTGGCGGCCCGGCTCAAGGACATGCAATTGCGCGCGGCGCAGGCGAAGGAGGCCACCACGCGCCGCAATCTGATCGGCTCGGGCGATCGCAGCGACCGCATCCGCACGTACAACTTCCCGCAGGGCCGGGTGACCGACCATCGCATCAATCTGACGCTGTACAAGATCGACATGATCATGGACGGCGATCTCGACGAATTGGTGGGAGCGCTTGCGGCCGAGCACCAGGCCGATCAGTTGGCGGCGCTGGGTGAAGACGCGTAACGAGGCATAAAGACGCGTAAATACCGGCTGGGATAATCGCTACGGTTGTTTTCCGCCGGCAAAATACTTGTATTTCTTGTAAATGCCTGAAACAGCCATGGTAACGACATGGTTGGTCGCTATAATCGGAAACGGCTAACCCGGCACAAATACCGGGCGAGTCTTTTCTCGATAACGGACAAAAGGACGAAATCATGAAGAAACTGCTTGCGTTGTTGATGGTCACCGCTGCAGTGGCTGCTTGCGGCAAGAAGGATGAAGCCCCCGCCTCGTCGAACGTCGACAGCGCGATGGCGAGCGCCGCCGAATCGGCGAAGTCCGCCGCCAGCGACGCCGCCGCGGCTGCGGAATCCGCCGCCGACGCCGCCAAGGCCGCGGCCAGCAACGCAGCTTCGGACGTGTCCGCCGCCGCCGAGCGCGCCAAGGACGAGGCGGCTGCCGCCATGGCGAACGCCAAGGACGCCGCCAGCAACGCGGTCAACGAGACCGCCGACAAGGCCAAGGAAGCGACCAAGAACTAAGCCGTCGCCCGCGCCGTACCGAGCCCCGCCACGGCAGTGCGCCGGCGGGGCTCTTCTCTTTTGAAGGCGCATGGCGCATGGCGCTTGGCGCCGCGGCCAATACTCTCGCCCTCGCGCGCCTCATCTCCGACTGCTCCGATGACCGATTCCCCGTCCTCCGCACCGCTCCCCGCCGGCCCCCTGCCGGCGCAGGCGACGCTGCGCGAGGCCCTCGCCGCCATGACGCAGGCCGGGCTGCCGGCGCTGGAAGCGCGCATGCTGCTGACCCACGTGACTGGCCTGACCCGCACCCAGCTGATCACGCGCGATACGCAGCCGCTCGACGCCGCCCAGCATGCCGCGCTCGCCGCGCTGCTCTCGCGGCGGCTGGCCGGCGAGCCGATGGCCTATCTGGTCGGCGAGCGCGAGTTCTACGGCCGTCGGTTCCGCGTCAGTCCCGCGGTGCTGATCCCGCGCCCGGACACCGAGATCGCGGTGCAGGCGGCCCTCGTGCGCCTGACCGGCACGCAGGCGCCGCGGGTGCTGGATCTGGGCACCGGCTCCGGCATCCTCGCCGTCACGCTGGCCTGCGAACGGCCCGATGCGCAGGTCTGGGCAACGGACATCTCGCCTGCCGCGCTCGATATTGCGCGCGCCAACGCGGCGGCGCTGGGCGCCGACAACGTCCGCTTTCTCGAATCGGATTGGTATTCGGCGCTGCCCGACGATGCCCGCTTCACGCTGATCGTCAGCAACCCGCCCTATATCGCGGCCGGCGATCCCCACCTGTCCAGCGGCGACCTGCGCTTTGAGCCGGTCGATGCGCTGACCGACAATGGGGACGGGCTGTCCGACCTCGCGACCATCGTCGCCGGCGCCGGCGCGCATCTGGAAGCGGGAGGATGGCTGCTGATGGAGCATGGCTTCGACCAGGGCGAGGCGGCCCGGCAATTGCTGCGCGATGCGGGCTTTGCCGAGGTCTTCACCGAGCGCGACCTGGGCGGCAACGAACGCTGCAGCGGCGGGCGCTGGCCGGGCGGGAACGCCGGGTAGAGGACCGGGTAGAGGACCGGGTACAGGGCCGGGTAGAGGGCCGGCGTCCACGCGCCCGAGGCCGGGTTCAACGAGGCCCCGGCGCCGATCCGGAGCGGGTCCAGCGCCTGAAGCCGCAGTCCGAATCCGGTAGAATCTTCCCGATCCCGCGCGCCACCCTTCGGCTTTTCATCCCATCGGCCGGCGCGCGTCTCCGATTCCATGGCGCGCGGTTCGCCTCAGCGCCAACCTTCCGAAGCGAAAATCATGAGTGACGTGCAACAAAAGATCGACCAGATCGTCAAGGGCCATCCCGTCGTGCTGTTCATGAAGGGCACGGCGCAGTTTCCGATGTGCGGTTTCTCCGGCCGCGCGATCCAGATCCTGAAGGCCTGCGGCGTCGACGCGCCGATGACGGTCAACGTGCTGGAAGACGACGGCATCCGCCAGGGCATCAAGGAATACGCCAACTGGCCGACCATTCCGCAGCTCTACGTCAACGGCGAATTCGTCGGCGGCTCGGACATCATGATGGAGATGTACCAGAGCGGCGAGCTGCAAACCCTGCTGAAGGGCTGAGGTTCTGGAGCCAGCGATGAGCGCCGGGCCCGCCGCCGCGCCGCGGCGCGTGATCGTCGCGATCACCGGTGCCACCGGCGCCGTCTATGGCGTACGCCTGCTGCAGGTGCTGGGCGCGGTCGCCGACGTCGAGACGCATCTGCTGATCTCGCCGGCGGGCGTGATGAACCTGCAGCACGAACTGGACATCGGCAAGGCCGAGGCCGAGGCGCTGGCTGATGTGGTGCACAACGTGCGCGATATCGGCGCGACCATCGCCAGCGGCTCGTTCCGCGCGCAGGCGATGGTGATCGCGCCGTGCTCGATGCGCACGCTCGCCGCGATCGCGCATGGCCTGTCCGACAACCTGATCACCCGCGCGGCCGACGTCACGCTGAAGGAGCGCCGCAAGCTGGTGCTGATGGTGCGCGAGACGCCGCTGAACCTGGCGCATCTGCGCAATATGACGGCCGTCACCGAAATGGGCGGCATCGTCTTTCCGCCGGTACCCGGCTTCTATCAGAAGCCCGATACCATCGCGCAGCTGGTCGACCATACGATCGGACGCGTGCTCGACCTGATCGATGTGCCGCAGACGCTGGCGCCGAGCTGGGCCGGCCTGAACGGACAGATCTGAGCCGCGCGCATCGCTGCGCCTCGCCGGCCACGGCGGCCACCTCACGTATTAACGCTTTAGCGCTTCCGCGCTCAGCGCTCAGCGCCAGTGCTCCCGTCCATGGCCGTGGCCATGCCCATGCCAGTGGCCGTGTCCGCCGCGGTAATAGCCGCGGTACGGATAGCCGTAGTAGTAAGGCCGCGGCGCCACCACCACCGGCGGCGGCGCGACATAGACGGGTGCCCCCACGCCGACCGTGACGCCGGCATCGACCGGCGCCGGGTAGACGGCGCAGCCGGACAAGCCTGCCGCCGCCACTGCCCCCAGACCTGCCAACCACGCTTTCATTTTTTGCCCCTGTTATACGGAATCGATGACGCCGTTATACGGGGCGGCTTGGTAATACGGGGTCAGGGCCCTGTAACCCACGTTACCGTTCCCTACAAGCCGGGGGGCCAAGCCCGACCGCGGTTCGGCATAGGACCGGACAGGGACTGGACACGGACCGGAGAGGGAAGACGCACCTAGAAGGACGCGCCGCCGCGGTAACCCTCGTTAACCCTTGCAGCGGCCCGCCTCCGCCCGCCTCCGCCCGCCTCACAGATCGAAGCGGATACCTTGCGCCAGCGGCAGCGCGTCGCCGTAATTGATCGTATTGGTCGCCCGCCGCATATAGCCCTTCCAGGCATCCGAGCCGGATTCGCGCCCGCCGCCGGTCGCCTTTTCGCCGCCGAAGGCGCCGCCGATCTCCGCGCCGCTGGTGCCGATATTGACGTTGGCGATGCCGCAGTCGCTGCCGGCCGACGACAGGAAGCGCTCGGCCTCGCGCAGCGACTCGGTGAAGATGCACGACGACAGGCCGTGCGCCGCCGCGTTGTTCAGCGCGATGGCCTCCTCCAGCGAGGTGTACGGCATCAGGTACAGGATGGGCGCAAAGGTCTCGGTCAGCATGGTGTCGTGCTGCGTATCGGTGACCACCAGCGCCGGCCGCATATAGCAGGCATGCGGATAGCGATCGGCCAGCAGCCGTTCGCCGCCATGCACCGCGTTGCCCTGGGCGCGGCAACTGGCGAGCGCGTTGGCCATGTTGTCGCCCGCGGCGCGGTCGATCAGCGGGCCGACCAGCGTGCCCGCTTCCAGCGGATCGCCGACCGGCAGCCGCGCGAAGATCTGCGTCAACTGCTCGCGCACCGTGTCGAACAGGTCGACATGGACGAAGGCGCGGCGCAGCGTGGTGCAGCGCTGTCCGGCGGTGCCCGCCGCGGCGAACGTCATCGCGCGCAGCGTCAACGACAGGTCGGCCGACGGCGCCACGATGGCCGCGTTGTTGCCGCCGAGCTCGAGGATGCTGCGCTTGAACTGGCCGGCGCAGGCGATGCCGACCTCGCGGCCCATCCGCGTCGACCCGGTGGCGCTGACCAGCCGCACATGGGGATGCGCGACCAGCCGTTCGCCGAGTTGCCGCCCGCCGCACAGCACGGTGGCGATGCCCACGTGCTCGGGCGCCGTGGCCTCGATCACGCGATCGAGCAGCGCCTGCACCGCCAGCGCGCACTGCGGCGTCTTCTCCGACGGCTTCCATACCACCGCGTTGCCGCACACCAGCGCCAGCGCGGCATTCCACGCCCACACCGCCACCGGGAAGTTGAACGCCGAAATCACGCCGCAGACACCGAACGGATGCCAGGTCTCGCGCATCGCATGCTGCGGCCGCTCGCTGGCGATCGTCAGTCCATGCAGCTGGCGCGACAGGCCGACCGCGAAGTCGCAGATGTCGATCATCTCCTGCACTTCGCCCAGCCCTTCCTGCAGGATCTTGCCGGTCTCGAGCGAGACCAGTTCGCCAAGCGCGCTTCGATGTTCGCGCAGCACCTCGCCCAAGCGCCGCACCACCTCGCCGCGCACGGGCGCGGGCACCAGCGCCCAGCCGCTCTGCGCGGCGTGCGCCTGCGCGATGCGCGCGTCCGCCTCGTCGGCGCTGCACGCGGCGATATGCCCGAACACCTCGCCGTCGATCGGCGAGCGTGCCGGCAGCGCGCCGTGGCCGCCGGGCCCGTCGCGCCAAGGAATGGGCTGGCCGATGGCGCGCCAGCAGCGCTCGAATGCGTCGGCTTTCATGCGAGGGCCTCCTGTAGCGGATGGCAGGTGTAGTGCCTGCCGAAACGGTTGGCGAGGAAGGCCTCGAGCCGCATGTCCTCCTGGCGGACGAAGCCCCGTTGCGGCAGCTGGCCGGCGATCACCATGTCGAGCGCGGCGCAGACGCCCGCGGCGGTGGTCAGCTGGATCGCGTTCAGATGGCCGTGCTCGCCCTCGGCGCCGCCGATGCGGGCGGAGAACGAGGCCTGCGTCAGCGGGCCGAGGCGTCCGTCCTCGCCGGCCGTGCGGCCCGTGGCGCTGGCGAACACCACCACCACGTCCTGCTCGGTCAGCGGAATCGCGCTGTCGAAAATCTCGCGCAGCCAGTCGCGCCGTTCGCGCAACCGCAGATCGTCGAGCAGCAGCTTGATCACCGCGCAATGGCCAGGATAGCGGATCGACTTGTAGTCGACGTGGCGCGCGCGCCCGGCCAGCGTTTCGGGCAGCGTACCGAGCCCGCCCGAGGTATGGAAGGCCTCGTACTCGATGCCGTCCAGCGCGAAGCTCTCCAGCCCCTCGAGCGCCGGCACCTCGACGCGGCGCCCATCGACGATCGCCTCGCAGGGATTGCAGTACTCGTTGATCAGCCCCTCGGTGCTCCAGGTCAGGTTGTACTTCAGCGCATTGTTCGGATAGCGCGGCAGCGCGCCGACGCGCATGCGCAGGTCGAGCAGCTGGCCGCCGCCGCGCAGGAAACGCT
>NZ_JCBAJO010000052.1:0-24114 GCF_059772245.1 Cupriavidus sp. R6-3 | reverse complement strand
CCCGGCTGCTGCGCGAGCAGTTCCGCACGGTCGCGCAGGCCGATCCGCTGTTCTTCCTGCAGGGCTCGGCCGGCGGCACGCTCGCCGGGCTGGTCGATCTGGTCGAGAAGTACTGCCCCGGCGAGGGCTATGCGGTGACCGCGGCGCTGATGGCCGGGGGCGAGCCGAGCGTCACCGCGCAGCAGGGCTATGCGCTGATCGCGTTGGCCGAGACCGCCGCGGCGGATGCCGAAGCGCTGGCGTGGCTGCGGAGTCCGCAGCGGATCGGCGCGCAGTGGGAGCAACGGCTGCCCGCGCACAGTCCCTTTCGCCGCGCGTTCGCCGAATTCCTGGAGCGCTACGGCCATCGCGCCACCGCGGAAAGCTATGTGCGGCAGCCGCGCTGGCGCGAGGCGCCCGACTATCTGCTCGACACCGTGCTTGGCATGATCGGCAGCGACGCCCACGCGGTGCGGCAGCGCCAGCGCGATGCCGCGCGCCAGGCGTGGCAGCGTCTGCGCGCCGCGATACCGCCGTTGGCTCGCCCCGCGATGCTGCCGCTGCTGCGGCGGATGGTGCGGGTCGCGACGCGCGAGTGCAATCAGCGCGAGGCCGCGCGCAGCGCGTTGATGCGGTATCTCGAAGTGGTGCGGCGCACCGCGCTGGCGCTAGGCGCGCAGTTGACCCGTGCGGGTGCGAACGCTGACGAGGGCAGCAACGAGGACGACAAGGAGAACGGCAACGACGCCGGCTTGAAGCGGGCCGACGATGTGTTCCATCTGACCGCGTTCGAATTGCTCGCGGCCGCGGAAGGCCGGATGCCGCTGCAGCACGCCGCCCGGCGCGCGGCGCGGCGCGCCGAAACGCTGGCGCGTCAGGCCGGGCAGACCGAGCCTGCGGTGATCGTCGAGCAGCCGGGCGCATTGCCGGCGGTGTTCCCCTCGTCGGAACCGAGCGCCGCGTCGGTGGCAGATGCCGCCGCCGGGCGCTGGTCCGGCACGCCAGTCGGCGCCGGGCAGGCGCAGGGACCCGCTTGCGTCGCACGCAGCCCGCAACAGGCGACGGCGATGGCCAATGGCGACATCCTGGTGGCGCCCAGCACCGATCCGGCCTGGACGCCGCTGTTCCTGCGCGCCGGCGGCCTCGTGATGGAGACCGGCGGCTACCTGTCGCATGGCGCGATCGTCGCGCGCGAGTTCGGCATTCCGGCCGTGGTCAATCTGCCCGGCATCCTGTCGCAACTGGCCGACGGCGACACGCTGGCGGTGGACGGCAATCGCGGCACCGTCCAGCGGATGGCCGCAAAACGGGTGGCCGCCCGCTAGCGGCCCGAACTGTCGAAGCCCGAGTTGTCGACGCCGAGTTGTCGACGCCCGAGTTGTCGAAGCCCGAGTTGTCGACGCCCGAGTTGTCGAAGCCCGAGCCGTCGAAACCCGAGCCGTCGAAATCCGAGCCGTCGAAATCCGAGCCGTCGAAACCCAAGCCGTCGAAGCGCGCCGTCCAAGCACGAGCTGTCGAAGCCGAAGCCGTCCAGGCTCAGGCCGGTGGGTCCAGCGTCAGGCCGCGGCCAGCTGCGCGCGGGCAACCGCCGCGCCCTTCGACGGCGCGGCGGCACCGTGGCCCGCCGCGAGGCGGAACATCGCCACCGTTTCCAGCAGGCGCGTTGCCTGTTCGTCCAGCGAATGCGCAGCGGCGGCGGCTTCCTCGACCAGCGCGGCGTTCTGCTGCGTGACCTGGTCCATCTGGCCGACCGCCTGGTTGACCTGCTCGATGCCGCGGCTCTGTTCGCCGGTGGCCGCGGCGATCTCGCCGATGATGTCGGACACCTGCTTGACCGCCTGCTGGATCTCGTTCATGGTCGCGCCCACGCTTTCGGCCTGGGCCGAGCCGGTGCGCACCGTCGACACCGAGGCGTCGATCAGTTCCTTGATCTCCTTGGCGGCGCTCGACGAGCGCTGCGCCAGCGTGCGCACCTCGCCGGCCACCACGGCGAAGCCGCGGCCCTGTTCGCCGGCTCGCGCGGCTTCCACCGCGGCGTTCAGCGCCAGGATGTTGGTCTGGAAGGCAATGCCCTCGATCATGCCCGTGATCTCGGCGATGCGGTTCGAGTTGGTGCTGATCGCGCCCATGGTCTCGACCATCTGGCCGGTGGCGACATGGCCGTGATGCGCCACGGCGGCCGCGTTGTCGGCCAGCGTGCTGGCCTGGCGCGCGCTGTCCGCGTTGTGGCGCACCGTGGTGGTCAGCTCTTCCATGCTGGACGCGGTCTCCTCGAGCGAGGCGGCCTGCTGCTCGGTGCGCGACGACAGGTCGGCGTTGCCGGCCGCGATCTGGCGTGCGGCCACGCCGACCGAATCGCTCGACTGGCGCACCTCGCGCATCGCCGCGGCGACGCGGTCGAGCAGCGCATTGAAGCTCTGCGCGGTGCGGCCCACCTCGTCGAGACGGCGCACCGGCGAGCGATGGCTCAGGTCCAGCGTTTCGCTGACATGCTCCATGCTGGCCTGCATCTCGCCCAGGCTGTCGCGGATGCGGCGATACAGCAGCCACGCCAGCACGGCGACGATCAGCACGGTCACGCCGATGACGGTGCCGAACACGCGCACCGCGATCGCGCTGGCGCGCTGGTTCTCCACCACCGAGTCGTCGCCCATCTTGCTGTTGAAGTCCAGATGCGCGTCGATCTGCTTGCGCAGCGCGCCCGAGGCCAGATGCAGCTCGCCCGACGACAGCATCGCGTGCAGGCCCGCGGTGTCGTTGGTGCGGGACAGCGCAAAGAAAGCGGGATGCTGGGCGCGATAGCGTGCCAGCGCGGCGCGGTCCTCCTCCAGCAGCTTGCGGTCGGCATCGTTGGAGATGTCCTCGCGCTCGTACCGGGCGGCCAGATCGTCGAAGCGCTTGATCGCGTTGGCGATCTCCTGCTCGGCGTCGTCCTTGGCCTTCGCGTCGTCGGCGAGCGCATGGCGATACAGCTGGACCCGGATCGCGGTGGTGCTGTCCTTGATCGCATTGAGCCGGCGCACGCTGGTCAGGGTGTTTTCGTTGAAATACTCCAGGCGTTGTTCGGCCTGGTTCAGTTGCCAGATGCCGCCGATGCCGACGACCAGCAAGGCGAGCAGGAAAAGAACAGCGTGAAAAGCAGACGTTGACTGATGTTCATGATGGGGCCAGGGGGATGGCTATCATCAAAAAAGCGGCTCAGTAGCCGCTTAATTCTGATGTTAGTGTGGTTTCATTCAGGGTTTACGTCAGCCCTGCGGCACTCTTGAGCCCTGCCTGGCGTGAATTTCGCTAGATCGGGATATCGAGGACAAATACGGAGACGACAAATGGCCATGTCCGAAACCTATATGGCGATCGAACCGCCACGCGAGGATATCGACGCGTTGCCCGGCGCCGCTGTGCTGGAATTCGGCGCACCTTGGTGCGGCTACTGCATGCGGGCGCAGGCGCCGATTGCCTCGGCCTTCTCGCGCCATCAGCAGGTGCGGCACATCAAGGTCGAGGACGGCAGCGGCCGCCCGCTCGGCCGCTCGTTCCGCATCAAGCTGTGGCCGACCCTGGTGTTCCTGCGCGACGGCAAGGAGGTGGCGCGGCTGGTCAGGCCGACCGATGCGGACGAAATCGAGAAGGCGATGCGGCAGATCGACCGGAATGCCGGGGACGAGGCGGCCGCCGCCTAGCGTTGGTGCGGCCCTGAGCGGTCGGTGTTGCCTGTGCGGGCATGTCCGGGCTGACTCTCTCTGTTCCGGTCCGGCAAGGGAGAACAGCGGCGTGATGATTGCCCGCGTGCCCCGCGGCTGGGTACATTGCGCGATGCGTACCCTCACGTCGCGTACCAACGCCCCCACGACATGATCGACCCCGCCACCCTTGCCGCCCTGCGCGATTTCCCGCGCCAACTGGAAGTCTTCCACGCGGCCGTTCCGGCCACCCATCGCAACTGGTCCCCGGCCAGCTGGGAAGGCGTGCCCAGCGAGCCGTTCACCGCGATCGGCCAGCTGTGCCACGTTCGCGATATCGAGATCGATGGCTATCACGTGCGCTTCGCGCGCGCACTCGCCGAGACGCATCCGCTGCTGCCATCGATCGACGGCGACGCGCTGGCGATCGAGCGAGGCTATGCGACCGCCGATGCCGCGCAGGTCCTCGCGGACTTCCGCGCGGCGCGCGAGAAGACCGTCGCGCTGATCGCCGGCCTGGACGATCGACAGCTTGCCCGCACGGCGGAGTTCGAGGGCTACGGAGCGCTGACGGTCCGCAGCCTCGTGCATTACCTGTGCAGCCACGACCAGCAGCATCTGGCCGGAATGCAGTGGCTGCTGGGGAAGATCCACGCCGAGCCATTGGCCTGAGCAGCGCGGCGGACGCGCCCGGATAACGCTGGCCCGACGCTGACCTCACGCTGGCCTGACGCTGGCCTGACGCTGGCCTGACGCTGGCCTGAGGCTGGCCTCATGCGGGCTGACGCTGGCCTCATGCGGGCTGACGCTGGCCTCATGCGGGCTGGCGCTGGGTTGGCGCTGGCCTAACGCTGCAAAAAGCGCTCGCTTGCCGCGATCGCCGGTGCCGCGAAGCCCTGCGCCGTTGCGCTGCCGATCGCGTCGCTCAGTTGCCGCACGGTCAGCTGCATGCCGCGCAGCCCGCCGCCATCCATCAGGTACCACAGGATCGGATCGAGCTTGACCACGCGCACCGGCTTGCCGGCGGCATTGCGCCCCAGTGCGCCGCCGTCGAGCGAGGCCAGCGCCGCCGAGGGCGGCTTGCCGACCGCCGCGTCGCGGTCGATCACGAACAGCCAGTCGGGATTGGCGTCGCGGATCTGCTGCACCGTCAGCTTCGTTCCCCTGCCCTCCGGATTCAGATCCGGCAGCGCGGCCTGGAAGCCGAACGCGTCGTGCACGGTGCCGAAGCGCGAGCCCGGCCCTTGCGCGCTGATGTTCTCGCCCGCGGTCAGCACCACCAGCGCGGTGCCCGCGGTGGCCGCCTTTTGCTTCAGCGTCTCCACGCCGGCGCGTAGCGCCTGCACCGCGGTCGCCGCCGGCTGCTGCCGGCCGAACACGCGGCCCAGGCTCTCGGCATGGCGTGCGATGCTGCCGATGCGGTCGGCGCGATCGATGCTCAGGTCCACCGTCGGCGCGAGACGGGACAGCGCCTCGTACTGCTTCGCCGACCGTCCGCCGATGACGATCAGGCCTGGCGCGATCGCCTCGATCACGGCCGGGTTCGGTTCGAACAGCGTGCCGACCTTGACCACGCTGTCGCTGCGATAGCGGGCCAGATGCGGGGGTAGCGTCGTGGCGGGAACGCCCGCGACCGGCACGCCGAGCGCGTCCAGCGTATCGAGCGCGGCCAGGTCCATCGTGACCACCTTGGCCGGCTGCGCCGGCAGCGTCGTGGTGCCCTTTGCATGGGCGATCGACAGCGTGGTTCCGGTGGCGGGGAGCGTTGCCACCGGTGCCGCCGATGCCGGCGGTGCCGCCGCAATGGCGACGCAGCAGAACGCAGAAGACGCAACGCACGCCGCGGCGAGCGCGCCGGCAGGGGCGCGGCGCAAGGCCCGCGTCGCAGCGGACATCGTGAACGGAATCGATTGCATGGCCACTCCTCAGAACTTGACCGAGACGCTCATCCAGTAGCGCCGGCCGTCTTCGACATAGCCGTAGTCGGCATAGCGGACCGACTTGTCGAACAGGTTGTAGATGCCGGCGAACACCGACACGTTCTTGTTGACCGCATAGGTAGCGCCGAGGTCGACGAAGGTGTACGACGGCGCCACCACGGTGCTCGACGACGGCCCGGTGATCGGCTGGCTTTCCTTGCCGCGATAGTTGACGCGGGTCCAGGCGCGCAGCGCGCCGGTGGCCTGCCAGTTCAGCGTCGCGGTCAGCAGGTGTTTCGGCAGCTGGTTCAGCGGCTGGCCCTGGTACTGGCCGCTCTCCTGCTCGGACTTGGTGAAGGTATAGCTGCCGACCAGCGACCAGTCGCGCGCCAGCGGCCACTTCAGGTTCGCCTCGATGCCGCGCGAGTACGCCTTGTCGACGTTCATGTAGGTGGTCGGATTGGCGCCGAACTGGTTCGGTCCATCGGTGCACTGCGTGAGCGGACAGGCGACGCGGGTGATCTTGTCCTTGAAGTCGTTGTTGAACACCGTGAAGCCGGCCTGGAAGCCGGTGCCGTTGTCGTACAGCAGGCCGATTTCCTGCGTGACCGAGGTCTCGGGCTTCAGGTCCGGGTTGCCGTACATATTGCCGCCGCGGCTGGTCTGGCCCCAGCCCGCCACGGTCTGGCGCAGGTCGGGCGCGCGGAAACCGGTCGAGACGCCGCCCTTGACGGTCCAGCGGTCGGCCACCTGCCAGACGCCGTACAGGCGCGGACTGTAGTGGTCGCCGAACTTCTCGTCCTTGTCCATGCGCAGGCCGCCGGTCAGCGCAAAACGCTCGGTCAGCCGCCATTCGTCCTCGGCGAACAGCGCCCATTGATAGCGCTCGACTTGGTTCGGGCCGCCGGCGATCTGGTTGCCGGTCTGGTCGTTCAGGCGCTGGTTCAGATAGTTCGCGCCGACGGTCAGCATGTGGTTGCCGAGCGGCATCGTCCAGCTGGTGCGCATGTCCAGATTCCGGATCTTCATCCGGCGCGTACGGTTGTCGAACTCCTCCTGCTGGATATAGCTGTCCGAGGTCGCGAAGCCCCAGCGGCCGGTGTGCGACAGCGCGTATTTCTCGCTGCGATAGTCGGTCTCGGACGATGCCGGGCAGCCGGTGCGCGGGCAACTCGCGCCGGGCGGCAGCGGCGCCACGGTCCTGCCCAGCGTCTCCTCGATGTTCTGCCGCATCGAGGTGGCCTCGAGCACGATGTCGTGATGGCGGTTCGGCGTCAGCGCGAGTTTCGCCGTGATGTTGCGCGTGTCGCGGCCGCGAAATCCGTAGGGGATGTGGTCCTCTTCGCGGTGCGTGTACTGGCCGTACAGCTGCAGGCCCAGCAGGTCGGTCTGCAGCGGGCCGGCCAGATAGAAATTGCCCTGGTAGATGTTGCCGGAGTGGCTGTGCTGCTGCAGCGTGGCGTCGGTGCGCACCTCGCCGGTCCATCGCTTCGGCACCTTGCGCGTGATGATGTTGATCACGCCGCCCATCGCGTCGGAGCCATACAGCGAGGACATCGGGCCGCGCACCACCTCGATCCGTTCGATCGCGGCCAGCGGCGGCGTCCAGCCGCCCTCGACCCCGGCGCTGTCGGAATTGGTGCGGGTCTCGCGCGAATTCTGGCGCTTGCCGTCGATCAGGATCTGCGTGTACTTGGCGCCCATGCCGCGCAGGCTGATGTCCTGGCGGTCGGCGCCGCCGGTGACGACCACGCCGGGCACGCCGATCAGCGCGTCGTTGATATCGCGATAGGCGCCCTTCTCGAGTTCGTCGCGCGTGATCACCGAGATCGAGGCGGGCGCCTCCTTGATCTGCTGCTCGTAGCCGGAGGCGGTGACGACCACGGTTTCCAGCGTGGCTGGTGTGGCTGGCGCGGCCAGTGTGGCCGGTGTGGCCGGTGTGGCCGATGTGGCGCGTGTTGCCGGCGAGATCGCCTCGCCGGCGGCTTGCTGCGCCAGCGCACCGCCTGCCATCCATCCGCCGCCGCCCGCGCACAGCATCGCCGCGACCCTTGCCACCGCGCGCAGCTTGCGTCGCCGAGTCGTTGCCCGGTGCCGCGTCATTCCCGTCGTCCCGGTCGTTCCAGTCGTCCCCGTCGTTACCGTCATCAAGCTCGCGCCACCGCTGGCCGCGCCGCTGCCCATGTCGTTGCTGCTACTGCTCATGCTCGCGATTTCCCCGTATGCCCGGCACGTCGTACGCGGCCGATTCTGTGAATGACAATCATTCTCATATTAGAATGTGGCCCGCCGGGCTCATCAACGAGCTTTGGACAGCTTTTGACTTCTTTGCACTTCTTGACGTGGCGCGCGATCGCGCCGCCGGGACGGTGCTTCACCCCTTCGACACGCATGCAAGTACGCTCGCCCGACGCGCCCCGCCGCATCCTGCTGATCGACGACGACGTCGAACTGACGCAGATGCTGCGCGAGTATTTCGAGCCGGAGCGCTGGCAATTCTCGATCGCACATCGCGGCGCCGACGGCGAGGCGCTGCTCGCGCGCGGCGACCACGACCTGGCGCTGCTCGATCTGATGCTGCCCGACGGCAACGGGCTCGAACTGCTGCGCCGGCATCGCGCGCGTTCGCAGCGCCCGGTCATCATGTTCACCGCGCATGGCGACGAGACCGATCGCGTGATCGGGCTGGAGCTGGGCGCCGACGATTATCTGGCCAAGCCGTTCAGCCCGCGCGAACTGAAGGCGCGCATCGGCGCGGTGCTGCGCCGCTTCGACTCGACACCGGACAGCGGGGCCGACACGCTGACGGTCGGCGGGCTGACCTTGCACGTGGTCTCCGGCAAGGTCACGCAGGCCCATGGCGAGGCCTCGCTGACGGGCACGGAAACGCGGATTCTCGAAATGCTGATGCGCTCGGCCGGCCAGGTGGTGGCGCGCGAACAGCTCGGCCAGTACGCGCTGGGGCGCGTGCCCGACCGCTACGACCGCAGCATCGACACGCATATCAGCAGCCTGCGCCGCAAGCTCGGCGGGGACGGCTCCGCGGCCACGACCGCGATCCGCAACCAGCGCGGACGCGGCTACGTGCTGGTGGCGTGACGATGGCCTCGCTGCCGCTGTTCTGGCGCAACTTCCTCGCCTTCTGGGCCGGCATGGCCGCGATCGTGGCGATCGGCATGGCGCTGACCGCGTCGGTCGCCTGGTATCGCTTCCAGGCACTGGACGGCCTCAATCCCGCCAGCCTGACCTACGACGCGCTGCAGATCGCGCGCACGCAGGGCCGGCCGGGTCTGGAACGCTGGGTGCGCGCGATGGACTCGCGCTTTTCGGCGCTGCAGATCTACCTGGTCGACGAGCACAACGTCGACATCCTCGGCCGCCGCCTGCCGACACGGGTCCATGACTGGGTCAGTACGCTGGAACGCCCCCGCCATGCGCTCGACGCGAGCGCGCCGCTCGACCACGATCGCGGCACGCTGCCGCTCGCGCCCGGCGCCAGCGTGTCATGGTGGGACCCGCAGGCGATCCCGCTGCCTGATGGCGAGGACCTGCTGATGGTCTTCCTGCCGTTCGATTCCTCGCGCTGGGAGATGCTGCACCTGTCGCCGGTGATGCTGGCGCTGGGCCTGTTCGCGCTGGCGGTCAGCGCGCCGCTGTGCTGGGCGCTGACGCGCCATGTCACGGCGCCGGTGCGGAGCCTGCGCGAGGCGGTCCGTGCCCTGGCCGGCGGCGATCTGCGCGCGCGCATGCCGCCCGCGATGGCCTCGCGTGCCGACGAACTCGGCCATCTGGCGCGCGACTTCGACAGCATGACGGCGCGGCTGGAGGCGCTGGTCAGATCGCGTGAACGGATGCTGCGCAATATCGCCCATGAACTGCGCTCGCCACTGGCGCGGCTGCAGGTGTCGAGCGAACTGGCCAGGCGCGACGATGGCCGGCTGTCGGTGCAGCTCGATCGGATCGAACGCGAGATCGAGCGGCTCGACGGCCTGGTCGCGCATACGCTGACGCTGGCCCGGCTCGGCGCCAAGGGGCTGCCGTTGCAGCCGCTGGAACTGGTCGGCGTGGTGGACGCCGTGGTCGAGGACGCCCGTTTCGAAGCCGCGGCGCGCGGCGTCTCCGTCGAATGGACCGCGCCGCCGCCCGCCATGGTGATGGGAGACCGCGTGCGCCTGTCCAGCGCGATCGACAACGTGCTGCGCAACGCGATCCGGCATACCGATCCGGGCGCGCCGATCCGCGTGACGCTGCGCACCGCAGGCGATCGCCTCGAACTCGATATCGTCGATGGCGGGCCGGGCGTGCCGCCCGACGCGCTGCCGCACCTGTTCGAGCCCTTCTATCGGGTCCGCGACGGCGCGCGGCCGGACAGTGAGGGCTCCGGGCTTGGCCTGAGCATCGCCATGGCGAGCATCGCGGCGCACGGCGGTGGCATCGCGGCGCGCAATGCCTTGCCGCGCGGGCTGTGGGTCGGCATGTGGCTGCCGCGGGCGGTGGATCAGTCCGGCAGCCGCGGCACGACCTTGCCCGCCGCTTCGCGCGCGTTGGCCCGCGCGGCCTCGACGTCGGCGTCGTAGGCGAGCGCCACGCCCATGCGGCGCTTGGCGAAGCTCTCCGGCTTGCCGAACAGGCGCAGATCGGTGCGCGGCACGCGCAGCGCCTGGTCGACGCCATCGAACACCACGCCCTCGCCGTCCACGCCGCCATAGATCACCGCGCTGGCGCCCGGGCTCTTCAGCGTGGTATCGACCGGCAGGCCGAGAATCGCGCGCGCATGCAGTTCGAACTCGCTCTGCCACTGCGTGATCATCGTCACCATGCCGGTATCGTGGGGGCGCGGGCTGACCTCGCTGAACCAGACCTGCTCGCCCTTGACGAACAGCTCGACGCCGAACAGGCCCTGCCCGCCGAGGTCGCCAGTCACCGCGCGGGCGATTTCGCGCGCCTTCTGCAGCGCGGCGGGATGCATCGGATGCGGCTGCCAGCTCTCGACGTAATCGCCGGCCTGCTGCAGATGGCCGATCGGCTCGCAGAAATGCGTCTCGATGCTGCTGTCGGCACCGCGGGCGCGCACGGTCAGCAGCGTGATCTCGTAATCGAAATCGATGAAGCCTTCCACGATCACGCGGCCGTGGCTGACGCGCCCGCCGGCCATCGCGTATGCCCACGCCCGCTCGACATCCTGCGGGCCGTCGAGCTTGCTCTGGCCCTTGCCCGAGCTGCTCATCACCGGCTTGACCACGCACGGGTAGCCGATGCCGCCGTCGATGGCCTCGCGCAGTTCCTGCAGCGAATCGCAGAAGCGATACGGGCTGGTCGGCAGGCCCAGCGTCTCGGCCGCCAGGCGGCGGATGCCCTCGCGGTCCATCGTCAGGCGCGCGGCGCGGGCGGTCGGAATCACGCGGACCGTGCCTGCCGCTTCCAGCGTTTCGAGCATCGGCGTGGCGATCGCCTCGATCTCGGGCACCACCAGGTCGGGCCGCTCGGCCTCGATCAGCGCCTTCAGCTGGTCGGGGTCGCTCATCGCGATGGTGCGCGCGTGGTGCGCGATCTGCTGGCCCGGCGCGCGGTCGTAGCGGTCGACCGCGATGGTTTCGACGCCGAGCCGCTGCAGGGCGATCAGCACTTCCTTGCCGAGCTCTCCGGAGCCGAGCAGCATCACTTTGGTGGCGCGGGGAGAAAGGGGCGTTCCTAGCGTGGTCATGGGAGCGAGGGGGATAAGAAATCAGGGCGGGCGGAAAGCGGGCATTGTACCGGGCGCAGGGGCCGCGGTGCCGCGGGGCTGCGCCGGCGCTGCACGCGGCCACACCGGGATTCCCCGGGTCCTCAGCGGCAATGCAAGCGCAGCGGGCCGGACCTGCTCGCACAGGATCCGGCCCGCCGCACGACCAGGGCGCTAGCGCGCCGACATCACGGCCGGAACGTATCGCCCAGCACCACGCCCTCGCGCCGCGGATCGGCGCCGCCGACCAGCGCCGGCGCCCCGCCGATCGTCTCCCGCACGATCGCGCTCAGGCCGCTGGACTGGTTCCCCACGCTGACGGTATGGCCCAGATTGCGCAGGCCCTTGACCAGCGGATCGTTGTCGCCGGGCAGTCCGCCCTGCGGCGTGCTGGTATCGACGTTCGGATGCTCGCCGCCGACGATCATCGTCGCGTTGTTCGAGCCGAAGTCGATCATCGACACCGCCTGCTGCGCGTCCATCTTCCAGTCGAGCACGCCGACCAGCGTCTTGGCGACGTACTGGATGATGGTGGCCCCGCCCGGCGAACCGGTGGTCATCTTGAAGTCGCCGCGGCTGCCGTCGCCCTTGCGCTCGAACACCAGCGTCGGCGACATCGAGCTGCGCGGGCGCTTCAGCGGCTGCACGCGATTGGCGATCTGCGCCCCGTTCGCATCGACCGGCTCCGCGCTGAAATCGGTCAGCTCGTTGTTCAGCAGGAAGCCGCCGGTCATGTGGTACGAGCCCAGTCCCGATTCGATCGTCGTCGTCATCGCCACCACGTTGCCGTACTTGTCGACCAGCGACAGATGCGTGGTGCCGCGCTCGGCGATGATCGGCGCCCCCATCGGCGCCCCACCGAAGTTGCCGGCCGGCACGGGCCGCGGCATCGCCGCGGTCAGGCTGATCATGCCGGCGCGCTGGGCCAGATAGCTCTTGTTGAGCATCGTGTCCGGGCTGCCGCCGGGCAACGGCACGAAGTCGGTGTCGGCCACGTACTGGTTGCGATCCGCATAGGCCAGGTTGCCGGCCTCGCCGACCAGGTGCACGCCGGTAACGCTGGGCTTTCCGCCGTTCTGGTCCATGCTGGTGGGCGCATGGCTGGCCATGTCGAAGTTCTCGAGGATGCCGAGAATCTGCCCGACCGCGATGCCGCCCGAGGACGGCGGCGGCATGCCGCAGATCTCGTATTGCCGATAGGTGGTGCAGACCGGCTCGCGCTTCTTGGCCTGGTAGTTGGCGAGATCGTCGAGCGTGGTCACGCCCGGCGTGGTGCCGCCATCGTAGGTGGTGCGGATCTTGTCGACGATGGCGCGAGCGATCGGCCCGTCCTTGTAGAAGGCATCGGCCCCGCCCTCGGCCACCGCGGTGAAGGTCTGCGCCAGCGCCGGGTTCTTCAGGATCGTATTGACCGCGCGCGGCGTGCCGTCGGGGTTCAGGAAGTAGGCGGCCATCTCCGGATCGCGCTTGATGTTCTGCACGGTGGTGGCGCTGGAGATCGACGCGGCCATGCGCGGCGGAATCGCGAAGCCGTCGGTGGCCAGCTTGATCGCCGGCGAGAACAGTTCCTTCCAGGTCTTCTTGCCGTAGTCGCGATGGGCGAGTTCGAGCACGCGGAGCGTGCCCGGCGTGCCGATCGAGCGGCCGCTGCGCACCGCGTTGGGCAGCGGCGGGGTCTGGTCGGTCGAGGACTTCCAGCGCAGATAGTTCTCGTCGGCTCCGGAGGGCGCGGTTTCGCGGCCGTCGTAGGCGATGACCTTCTTCGTCTGCGCGTCGTAATGCATGATGAAGGCGCCGCCGCCGATGCCGGACGACTGCGGCTCGACGAGGTTCAGCACCATCTGCGCGGCCACCGCCGCATCGACCGCGGTGCCGCCGTCCTTCAGGATGTCGCAGGCGACCTTGGTCGACACCGGATTGTTGGTCACCGCCATGTACGTCTTCGCATAGACCGTGCGCTTCGGCGCGTAGCCGGTGGCGACCTCGGGGGCGCCGGGCTCGCCGGGCAGCACGATCACTTCGCCGCCGGTCGTCCCGTTCAGCTCGCAGCCCGCCACCGGTTGTGGGGGCGGCGGCTTGTGGCCATGGTGGTCGTCGTCATCGTCGCCGCCGCACGCGGACAGCAACAGCGCGGCGGTGGCCATCATCAGCCAGCCGCGGGGGCGTCTGCGCGGCGGGGATGCGGGAAGGGCGGGATCGAAGGTCGTGCGCTGTCGCATGGCTGTCTCCTTGTTGTCGGGCATCAGCTGGCAGGGCTGGCTCGGTGCCCGGGATGCGAACGTCCGCCGGCGCGGATGGGGCGCCGGAACGGCGGCGGTGGGGAACGACAACTACGACGCTAGTACGCGCAAGGCCGCTATGCAATGGTCCTTAATGACGATTTGGCGCGCGGCGAGCCTTCGCTTCCTCGGGCTCACCGCTCCATGCCGCCGCCGGGCTCGGCCATGCGGCGGTGCTGCTCGGCCAGCAGATCGGCCGGTGTCACGTTCGAGATCGCGGCGCGCAGCTTGTTCTGCCACCCGGTGACGACGTCGCCGTCGCCCCGCAGCATCGCCTCGAAGCCCTCGCGCGCGACCTCGGCAGGGTCGTCCTTCTTCTGCTGGCCCAGCCGCGTGTCGAGCATGTCGGCGCGCTCGAAGAAATCGGTCTCGGTCGCGCCCGGCATCAGGCAGGTCACCGTGACCCCGCAATCGCGCAATTCGTGCCGCAGCGCAAACGAGAAGGAATCGAGGAAGGCCTTGGTCGCGTTGTAGACGGCCTGATAGGTGCCCGGCATGAAGCCGGCGATCGAGCCGGTGATCAGGATGCGGCCGGTGCGGCGGTCGCGCATGTCGCGGCCGATGCGATGCAGCAAGTCCAGCGTGCCGGTGACATTGGTCTCGACCACGCGCTGGATGTCGCGGAAGTCCTGGTCGAGAAAGGCGCGGCCCAGGCCGCGGCCCGCGTTGGCGCACAGCACGTCGACGGGACGCCCCTTCGTGGCGCGATACAGCGCCTCGACGCCGGCCGGATCGGCCAGGTCCACGCACAGCGCATCGACGGCCATGCCGGTATCGCGCAGGGCCACCGCCGCGGTGTCGATGGCGGGCTCGTCGGCCGCGATCAGCAGATCGTAACCTTGCATCGCACAACAGCGCGCAAGCTCGAAGCCGATGCCTGACGAGGCACCGGTGACGACGGCAAAGGGACGGGCGGCTTGGTTCACGGCGGTCTCCTGATGGCGGCTCGGTTCGTATCGCCCGGCGCAAGGCTGCGGGGGGCGGTACGGCCAACCCGTCCCTCAAGCAAAGTTCGTTCCGCGCGTTGCGATGCCACCGCGCGCCCGCCGCTTCGTGCTTCCGTTGCCCGGAATTACAAAGACGGCAGGCCGTGCCGGCACGTCAGCGGAAATCGCTGAAGCGGATGTCCGGTGCGCTGGTGTTGTGCCGCGACGGGACGGTGCGTCCGAAGCGGACATCGTTGGCCTGCCAGGTCGACACCTCCGCGACCGTGGCGTCGCGCGGCTGCCCCGCCGGGTCCTGCCAGCTGACGCGGCTCATGTCGGCGTTGTCCTCGGTCACGTACATCGAGCGCAGCATCGCGAACGGCGCCTGCGCGCGATACGGCGGGTGGAAGGCGACATCGAGCGCGGTGCGCGTGCGGCTGATCTCGCGGATCGCCACCTGCGCCTCGCCCCCGGCGGTGAAGCGCAGGCCGATGGTGCGTTGGCGCGGATCGATATCGATGTGGGCGATATCGACGATCGGCCGCAGGTCCTGCTGTACCGGCCCCATCAGGAACGAGGAGCCATAGGCGTTGTCGGGCAGGTGCGCCGCGGGCAGCGGCTTGGCGCGCCAGTAGCCGTCCGACGGATAGAGCACCAGCACCTCGGTCTCGACGACCTTGCCCTTGGGGCCCTTGCGCTTGTCGAAGAACTGGATCAGATGAAAACCGCCATCCTTGCGCCCGCCGACGGTGACCGGCACGCGCTGGGGCCGCCAGAAGCTGTCGAAGGTGATGCCGACGATCGCGAGGTCCTTGCCGTCATACAGACGAACCTTGCGCGGCTTGAAGCTGTGGCGCGGATCGGTGGGATGCGGGGTATCGCCGAAATTGCAGCCCGAGAAGTCCGGCGCCGAGCTGTCCTTGCGGATCGTGCCGATGTAGGCCGGATGCAGCGCCTCGACGCGGAAGCGCTGGATCGACGGGGCCGCCAGCGCGAAGGAGACGTTGTCCTCTTCGGCGCAGGTGGTCTGCGTGGTCAGATTGCGGACCTCGACCGCGGCCGGGACGGGATCGGTCGATGCGAGCGGAGTGGTCGACGTGAGCGACGTTGGCGACGTGGGCGACGTTGGCGATTGTGCGACGGCGGTGGCCGTCAGCAGGCTGCACAGCAGGGCCGGGATCAGTCGAAGCGGGCGAATCTGGCGGCTTGGCATGCGTTGGTGGTTTCCTTGTTTGCATACCCGCGCCGTGCCGGCTGGACGCCGTTGGCCTGCCGTGGCCGTGGCCTTGGCCGTGGCGAGACTTGCCTTGGCCTGCTCGCTGGGTCTGCCAAGGCCTGCCTTGGCACACCGAGCTCTGCGTCGGCGCTGCCCTGGTGTTGCGGTGGCCTCGCCTGGGCCTGGTCCGGCAACCCCTAGCGGCGGTCGCCCAGCACGGTCGCGCGGGTAAAGTCCTCGATATTGTCCAGCAGCGCGTCGAGCGCCGCGCCCGCGCCTTCGACATCGCCCTCGGCGATGGCAGCGGCGACACGGGCGTGCAGGCGCGCCATCTCGGGAAGATCGGCGGCCTGCTTGTAGTGAAAATACCAGAAGCGGCGTGACAGCCCATGCATCAGCCGCATCGCGCCCTCGGCAAACTCGTTGCGCGCGGCCTGCAGACACAGTTCGTTGAAGCCCGCATCGGCGCGCACGAAGGCCACTTCATCCGCCTTCTTGACCGAGCGCTCGAACTCCGCGGCAAGCCGCCGGAAAGCCTGGCGTTCCTCGACGGTGGCGCGGCGCGCCGCACTGCGGCAGATCAGCCGCTCGACCTCCCGACGCGTTTCCAGCAGCCGCAATTGCTTGGCCACGTCGATCGGCGGAATCAGCAGGCCGCGCTGCGGCAGCACCACGATCAGATGCTCGCGCGCCAGCCGCTGTATCGCCTCGCGGATCGGCGTGCGGCCGATACCGGTCATCTCGCTCAACTGGAATTCGGAGACCGACGAACCGGGCGCGAGCTGCAACGTGACGATCGCTTCCTCGATCCACCGATAGGCCTGATCCGTCAGCCGCCCGCGCGGCCCCGCCCCGTTCTCGCTACCTTCGTCCTCGACATGGGTCGCTGCCGCCCGCCTGACTGTCGCCGCTTTCTTGACCATTGACGTCGTTTGCATGTTTGACGAATGCAAATTGTATATGAGTCATTTTCGGGGGAGGCGCGGCGCCCCTGGGCTCCGACTGGTTTTCACTGGAATGACCATTTTCAGCAAACGTTGAACATGGGCATTCCAGTGAAAATCGCGCGCCCGGTCCGTCAGACCGGAGACGATTCATGGCGCCGCGCGCCCGGAACGGTCCACGACAGAGACATCCCGCTTGCGTTTACTCACCGGCGTCCACTACTATGATCCATCTAATATATTAGATGTACAGGAGACCCCATGGCAGCAGACTCCATGGACGTGATCGAAGTCGGCAGCGGTCCGTTGTGCGTCGTGGCGCTGCACGGCATCCAGGGCACGCGGGCGGCGTGGTTGCCGGTGGCGCAGCGCCTGAGCGCGCTCTGTACCTTCGTGCTGCCGAATCTGCAGGGGCGGGGGGCGGCGCCGCGGCCCGGCACCGTCGACGGATACACGCTGGAGCGTTATGCGGCCGCGGTACGCGAGGTCGTGCAGCGGCATGCCGAGGCGCGGCCCTTCGTGCTGGCGGGATGGAGCATGGGCGTGTCGGTGGCGCTCGAGTACACCGACCGCTATCGCGATGATCGCGCACCGCTCGCGCTGCTGTTGCTGTCGGGCTCCCCTGCCCTGTGCGAGACGCGCTGGTTTCACGCCGATGGGGGCGCGGCGCTGATGGACGAGATCGGCGCGCGCGAGCGTCGGCTCGGCTTGAGCGAGGCAGCCGACCACGCCGCCGTCGCGCGGACGTGGCAGGCGATCCGGGGAAGCGATCAGCGTTCGCGCTTGCCCTCGCTGCCGATGCCGGCCCTGGTCATCCATGGCCGCGACGACGGCGATTGCCCATGGGCGCACGCGCAGGCGCTGGCCGATGGTTTGCCTGGCAGCCGGCTGGCCACCATCGAACTGGCGGGCCACGGTTTGCTGACCGGCCATGCCGTTGCCGTCGCCGAGCTCGCGCTGCCCTGGTTGCAGCAGCTCGCCGATTCGATGCGCCCTGCCGGATCAACCGCCCTTCCTTCGTCCATCCCGCTGGAGTTGCCATGAGAATCGAAGACCTGGTCTATTTCTGCGCGCCGGCGCGCCTGATCGTCGGCCCCGGTACGCGCGCGCAATTGCCGGCGCTGCTGCAGCGGCTCGGCCATCGCCACGGCGTGCTCGTCACCGATCCCTTCTTCACCGGACGCACGCCGTGGGTCGGCGAGTACATCGAGGCCGCGCGCGCCGCGGGCATCGAGACGGTGGTCTACGACGGCGGCATGCCGGATCCCAGCACGACGCTGTGCGACGAGGCCACGCTCGCGCTGCGCAAGCGGCTGGGCCGCCGTGTCCCGGACCATCTGGTGGCGCTCGGCGGCGGCAGCAATATCGACCTCGCCAAGGCGCTGAGCCTGACGCTGCTGGAAGGCCGGCCGGTGCGCGACTTCGCCGGTACGTTGCCCGCCGGCATGCGGCCGATCCCGCTGGTGGCGCTGCCGACCACCTCCGGCACGGGCTCGGAGGCGACGCCGGGCGCGATCCTCGTCGATCCCGACAACGCGACCAAGATCGCGGTGATGGACAACGCGCTGCGTCCGCAGATTGCGCTGATCGACCCCGAGTTCACCTACACCTGCCCGCCGCGCGTGACCGCGGATGCGGGCATCGATGCGCTGACGCATGCGATCGAGTCGTACCTGACCGTCGACAGCGCGGCTTATCCACGGCAAGGCAACGTCGATCCGGGCTACAGCGGCCGCTCGGCGCTGACCATGCTGTTCTCCCGCGAGGCGATTGCACTATGCAGCCGCTACCTGCTGCGCGCCTACCGCGACAGCGGCAAGGGGGGCGACGGCGACAGCGGTGACGCTGGCGTTCGCGACATCGAGGCACGCGTCGGCATGTCCTATGCCAGCCTCTACGCCGCGCTGTCCTACGGCAGCGCCGGGCTGAACGCGGTACATGGCATCGCCTATGCCGTCGCGGGCCTGACCCATCGCTCGCACGGCAGCACCAACGCCGTGATGCTGCCCTATGTACTGGACGCGCTGCGTACTACGCGCGGTGCCGATCTGCTGGCGCTGGCGCCGCTGTTCGGCCTCGACCAGGGCAGCGACGAGGCGCGCATCGCCGGCGTGCCGCTGGCCGTGCGCAATCTGATCGACGCGCTCGACATCCCCTCGAACCTGCAGGCCTTCGGCGTCCCGCGCGAAGCGCTGCCCGCGCTGACGCGCGACGCACTGGCCGTCACGCGGCTGGCGCAGGCGTTCCCCGTCGACGACGTGCCGGGCACCTATGCGCGCGTGATCGAGCATGCGTGGCGCGGCGAACTCGCCGCCCATGGCGGCGCCGCGTCCGCGAGACAGGCGGCTTAAGGCCGCTTAAGGCCACTTAAAGCCGCTTAAGGCGGCGCCTTAGGGCAAATCCGGAGCTTCGCCCGGCAAGCCGCGCCGAATAACGCTTTCCGGGCGGCAAGCCGCCGCCCCGGAGGCCGGCGCGGCCCGGATTCGGCCGTACGCGGTTTGCATACCTATCGCATCCATCTAATATATTAGCCAGACCGCCAACAGGCGGCCCGACGACAACGACAGGAGACAACCATGGACATGTCGGCAGGCAGTGTGGCGCTGACCCCCGGAGTCGCGGCGCGGCTCGAGCGCCTTCCCATGACCCGCTATCAGCGCACCTTGTTCGGCATCATCGCCACCGCATGGTTCTTCGATTCCATGGACCTCGGCATGATGACCTTCGTGCTCGGCTCGATCAAAGCCGAGTTCGGCCTGAGCGCGGCGCAGACCGGCCTGCTGGCCAGTTCCAGCTTTCTCGGCATGTTTGCCGGCGCGGCGGTGGCCGGCATGCTGGCCGACCGCTTCGGCCGCAAGCCGGTGTTCCAGGTCAGCATGATCTTCTGGGGCGTGGGCAGCCTGATGTGCGGGCTCGCGGACAGCGTGACGGCGCTGATGCTGTACCGCGTGCTGCTCGGCTTCGGCATGGGCATGGAGTTCCCGATCGGGCTGTCGATGGTCTCCGAGATCGTGCCGGCCAGGAGCCGCGGCAAGTATGTCGCAATCCTCGAGGGCTTCTGGCCGATCGGCTTTATCGCGGCGGGATTGCTGGCGTATCTGACGCTGCCGGTGATCGGCTGGCGCGGCATCTTCATCGCGATGGCGCTGCCGGCCGCGTTCGTCTTCGTGGTGCGCCGGATGGTCCCGGAATCCCCGCGCTGGCTCGAAGGGGCGGGACGGCAACGCGAAGCCGAGGCCGTGATGGCCGGCATCGAGGCACGCGTCGAGCGTGCCAGCGGCAAGCCGCTGCCCGCGGTACAGGCAGGCTTCGCGCCCGCTACCGTGCACGACCGCAAGGCCATGTTCGGCGAACTGTGGAAAGGTCCGTACGCCAAACGCACCGTGATGCTGTGGGGCGTCTGGTTCTTCGCGCTGCTCGGCTACTACGGGCTGACCACCTGGCTTGGCGCACTGCTGCAGCAGGCCGGCTACGCGGTGACCAAGTCGGTGCTGTACACGGTCTATATCTCGCTTGCCGGCATTCCGGGCTTCATCTTCTCGGCGTGGCTGCTGGAGAAATGGGGGCGCAAGCCGACCTGCGCGCTGATGCTGATGGGCAGCGCCGCGTCCGCCTATCTGTACGGCCAGGCCGCCGTGCTGAAGCTGCCGGTCGAGCAGCTGATCGCCGCCGGCCTGTGCATGCAGTTCTTCCTGTTCGGCATGTGGTCCGTGCTGTATGCCTACACGCCCGAGCTGTATCCGACGCGCTCGCGTGCAACGGGATCGGGCTTCGCCTCGTCGATCGGCCGCATCGGCTCTTTGGTCGGCCCGTATCTGGTCGGCGTGCTGCTGCCGATCACCGGCCAGGGCGGCATCTTCACGCTGGGCGCGCTGTCGTTCGCAATTGCCGCGATCACCGTGCTGTGGCTCGGCATCGAGACCAAGGGCAAGTGCCTGGAGGAAGTGTCGAGCTGAACGAACATGCGATGTCGTCCGCGCCGACGCGTGGACGACCGCTTCCCACGGCCCTCGCTTGCGAGGGCCGTTTTCTTGGAGCGGCAGGCAGCAGCGAGACATCGTTTGGCACGAGCGGATGGCACAAATCGTTTGACATCGAACCATATACTACTAATATATTAGTACGATGTCAGTACGCCAAAGACAGGAGACAACCATCATGATGAGCGAACGCCAACGCAAATTCCGCGAGCAATACAAGGCCGATATCAGCCCGCTGTACAACGGCCTGCTGCATATCGGCGTGATCTTCGCCGCCGGCATCGCCGCGCTCTACTACTGCGCGACGAAGCTGGAAAACGCGACGTGGGAGTGGCTGCTGGTGCTGCCGGTCTTTCTCGCCGGCAACCTGGTCGAATGGTTCATGCACAAGTACGTGATGCACCGGCGCATCGACGTGTTCGCGCTGCGCGCCATCTACGAGCGGCACACGCGTCAGCATCACCAGTACTTCACCGATATCGAGCCCACCATCGACACCACGCGCGAATTCCGCATCGTGTTCTTCCCCTGGCGCGTGTTGATCACGCTGGGCGTCGGCGGCGGTGTGCTCGGCTACCTGGCCTATCTGCTGATCAATGCCAACGCGGCGTACATCGTCTTCATGACGATGGTCGGGCACTACCTGGTCTACGAAGTATTCCACTACTGCTGCCACGTCCATGACAACTGGTTCGTGCGCAATATGCCGTTCATCAACACGATCCGCCGGCACCATACCGCGCACCACAACCAGGGAATCATGATGCACTACAACATGAACCTGACCTTCCCGATCGCCGACTGGCTGATGGGCACCAGCGATCTGCGCCGCGGCCTGCTCGGCCACCTGTTCAACGGCTACAGCGAGGACCATATCAAGGAGGAACTCAAGCCCATCATCCGCAAGTTCCGCCACGACGATTCGCGCGTGACGCTCGACGGTCCGCAGCTGACCGAGGATGAACGGCGCGCGATGGCGGCCTGACGGCAGACCCACTGCAGCCCACGGATGGCCGGGACTTCGATCCCGGCCATCGCCATTTTGGCCGACCGAGGCCGACCTCCCTTCCCCACGCGGCTTTGCCTGACGGCTACCTCATCGCTTGACACTTCAGCCCCGCAGCGGCAATGATCGAACCCGCTGGACCTTCGCTGAACCCGCTTCCCCGTCATGCCAATGGGCGCTGCCACGGCCGAATACCAGTTCAAACCGCACGAGCGGCCCACCGTTCCGGGCTCCCCTGCGACGCCCGATCATCCGACGCCAAGGCGCGTCGGCTATTTCTGCGTCGGCGTGCTGATCGGCCTGACCGCCGGCTTCGGCAACGCGCTGGTGATCGCCAACCTGAACAATATCCAGGGGGTCTTCGGCCTCTACAGCGATCAGGCCGCGTGGCTGTCGACGGTCTACGTGATGACCAACGTCTGCGCCAGCATGCTGCTGATCAAGTTCCGGCAGCAATACGGCCTGCAGCAGTTCGCGCGGCTGTTCCTGCTGGGCTATGTGGTCATCACGCTTGCCCACATCTTCGTCCATACCTTCGAGACCGCGCTGCTGGTACGCGCGGCCAACGGCATCGCGGCCAGCGGGCTGAGCACGCTGGCGCTGTATTACATGATCCAGTCGATGCCGGCGGCGCACCGGCTCAAGGCGATCGTGCTCGGCATCGGCGTGCCGCAGCTGGCCACACCGCTCGCGCGCGTGTTCACCTCCGGCATGCTCGAAGCAGGCAACTGGAAGGCGCTCTACCTGTTTGAACTCGGCCTGGCGCTGCTGTCGCTGGTCGCGGTGGCGCTGCTGCGGCTGCCGCCCAGCGAGCGCATCCGGGCTTTCGAGAAGCTGGACTTCGTGACCTTCGCGCTGTTCGCGTCCGGCATGGCGCTGCTGTGCGCGGTGCTGAGCCAGGGCCGCATCCTGTGGTGGACCGAGGCCGCGTGGCTCGGGTACGCGCTGTGCGGCGCGGTCGCGCTGATCACCGCCGCGCTGTGGATCGAGCACAACCGCGCCAATCCGCTGCTCAATACCCGCTGGCTCGGCAGCAGTGCGATGCTGCGCTTCGCGCTGGTCGCCATCGCCGTGCGCGTGCTGCTGTCCGAGCAGGCCTACGGCGCGGTCGGCCTGCTGACCGCGCTCGGCATGGGCAACGACCAGCTGGTTCCGCTGTACGTGGTGGTCTCGCTGGCGACCATCGCCGGCCTCGTCCTCAGCGCGCTGACGGTCAACCCGTTGAACCTGGAACGGCCGATCCGCATCTCACTGCTGCTGATCGCGATCGGCGCCTTCATGGACGCGCATTCGAACAACCTGACGCGCCCGGCCAACATGTACCTGAGCCAGGCGCTGATCGCCTTCGCCGCGGTCTATTTCATGGGGCCGACGCTGCTGATCGGCATGCTGCGCGCGCTGTCGAAGGGCATGAGCCATATCGTCAGCTTCTCGGCGCTGTTCGGCATCACGCAATCGCTCGGCGGGCTTGCCGGCTCCGCGCTGCTTGGCACCTTCCAGATCTATCGCGAGAAATTCCACTCGCATTCGCTGGTGCAGTCGATCACGCTGACCGACCCGCTCGACGCGGCGCGCATCCAGGCGCTCGGCGGCGCCTACGGACGCGTGCTGACCGACCCCACGCTGCGGCAGGCCGAGGGCTCGGCGCTGCTGGCGCAGCAGGTCACGCGCGAGGCCAATGTGCTGGCGTTCAACGACGTCTTCCTGTTGATCGGCATCATCGCGTCCGCCACCTTCGTCTGGCTGCTGGCGCTCTACATCCGCGATCGCATCCGCGGCCACAACCCGATGGCGGAGCCGCTGGAAGCGATGGCACGGATGCGGCAACGCCAGCAATAACAACAACATCTGGAGCCACCGGTGACCGACCAAACGCCGAACCGCGAACCCGGCCCCGCTGCTTCCGCGCAAACGAGCGCGCAGAAGTCCGCGCAGCCCGACTCGCCCGAGCGTCTGCAGGATCCCGTCGAGGTACCGCAGCAGGCCTCCGCCCCGCCGACCGGCTGGTCGCCGCCCAAGGGCACGCGTCGGGCCACGATCATCGTCGTCGCGATCGCGCTGGCCAGCATCCTGATCATCCTGTACGCGTGGGGACTCCCGCCCTTCACGCACGTGATCCAGAGCACCGACAACGCCTATGTGCGCGGCCAGACCACGGTGATCAGCCCGCAGGTCAGCGGCTATGTGGTCGACGTGCCGGTGCGCGACTTCCAGCAGGTCAAGGCGGGACAGGTGCTGCTGAAGATCGACGATCGCATCTATCGGCAGCGCGTCGAGCAGGCCCGCGCGAACCTGGACACGCAGATCGCCAACCTGAGCAACACCGACCAGACGCGCCGCTCGCGCGAGGCCACGGTGCTGGCGCAGCAGGCGAGCCTGGCCAACGCGCAGGCGCAACTGCTCAGGGCCCAGGCCGATATGCGGCGGGTCGACGAGCTGGTGGCCGACGGATCAGTCTCG
>NZ_JCBAJO010000051.1:0-24161 GCF_059772245.1 Cupriavidus sp. R6-3 | reverse complement strand
GGCGCGACTTCCTACTCCGACAAGCAGGCGGTACCGCCGCCGGATAACGACAACTCCCCGACAAAGACCGTCACGCTGCCGCCCACCGGCCGCGTCAGCCTGGCCGAATACCGGGCGCAGATGCGCCAGCAGCTGATGCGCAGCGAGAACGCCAGCGCGGACGTGGCCGACTGCGCCGCGCACGCGAGCTGGGTGGTGCCGCGCTCGGCGACCTACGACGCGCTGCGCATCCCGACCGGCGCGCTGGCGTCGGGACAGGCCTCGGTCGAGAGCTGGGAAGGCCGCTTCTCGCGCGGCAAGCAGGCGGTGCCGGTGACCTCGGTGGTGACCTTCTCGGCCGCCGCGCATCGCCGCAACGGCCAGTCGCGCTGGGACCCGGTCAAGGTCCGTTGCGGCTATGACGACGGCATGATGCTGGCCTACGAACTGCTGGACGACGACGGCGACATCATCGTCGAACCGGCCGCCAAGCCGGCCGTCAGCGTGGCGCCGCGCAACGCCACGGCCAAGGGCCGCAAGGCGAAGGCGACCAGGTCGAGCCGCTCGGGCAAGGCCGCGGCGTCGGCGAAATCGTCGGGCGGCACCAAGAAGGCCGCGGCGAAGTCCGGCGCTTCCACCAGCAGCAAATCGACGAAGAAGACCAGCAAGTCGGCGCGCTGATCCTGCCGCGCGGCATCGTCACGCTTGCTGCTGACTTGCCGCTGACTTGCCGCTGTAATGCGGCCGACTTGGCGCTGAACTGGCGCCGACTTGCCGCTGAATCGCCGCCGCATCCCGCGGCGGCGTGGCTCAGTCCAGCTGCGCCAGGATCGCCTGCAGCATCGCCGCGCCCAGCAGCGCGCTGCGGGCGCCGTTCCAGCCCACCTCCGGCTGCGGCAGGTCGGCGTTGTCCTTGAACGGCATCTCCAGCGTCAGCGACAGGCAGCCGAACGCGTGGCCGATGTACTTGGAGGCCAGCTTCAGCGCATCGGCGTTGTACTTGCTCGCCGCATAGCCATGCACGTCCTGGAAGTCCGGCGTGGCGCGCTTGAACGCCTCGACGAAGCGCGCCTGCGCGACGCGCTGGGACTCCGTGAAACTGGGCAGCATCTCGCTGCCGGCGACGAAGTTGTACGGCAGGCCCTCGTCGCCGTGGATGTCGAAGAACAGGTCGCAGCCGGTCGACTCGATCGCGCGGCGCACGTGATAGACCTCGGGGCTGGTATCGAGGCTCGGCGCCATCCACTCGCGGTTCAGGTTCGCGCCGGCGGCGTTGGTGCGCAGGTTGCCCAGCGCCGAGCCGTCCGGATTCATGTTCGGCACGATATGGAAGACGGCCTTCTGCAGCAGCCGCTCGGCCACGCCGTCGCCGGCCCAGATGCCGGTGCCGGTCAGCCGCTGCAGCACGCCCTCGATGAACCATTCGGCCATGGTTTCGCCGGGATGCTGGCGCGCGATCATCCAGATGGTCTTGCGGCCGGCATTGTCACCGTCTGCCGGCGTACCGATCGTCACCGCCGTCATGGCGCGGCCCTGGACCGTGCTGCCCAGATGCGTCAGCCGCGCGCGCGGCGAACGCTGGCAGGTGCCCAGCAGGGCCAGGTGGCGCTCTTCGGGATACGGCTCGAAATAGGCGAACCAGACGCTGTCATGCGCCGGCGTGAATTCGACCGTCATCACCTGCCCGTCGAAGCGGGTCGGCACGCGGAACCACTGCACGCGGTCGTACGAGGCCACGGCCCGGTAGTCGCGCCAGCCGTCCGGATAGGTGCAATCGCCGGCGTTCAGGAATTGCAGCCGGCAGGCCTGGCCGGCCGCGCCGTGCAGCCCGAAATGGAACCACTGGCGGAAGTCGGCATGCGAATCGGCGCGGATGCGCAGCCGGATATCGTCGGCGCGGTCCAGCGCCTCGACTTCGATCGCGCCGGAATCGAACCGGCTGGAGATATGCAGCGCTGCGGTCTTCATGTCTGAGCCTCGCAAGACGAATTTGTTGTTGGCCGCGTTATTGGCCGCGTTGTTGGCCGCGTTGTTGGCCGGCCCGGCGCGTGGCCATCGGCCCGACGCCCGCGCGCGCGGCGTCAGTCTTCCAGCCGGCGGCGGAACACCCAGCGCGCCGCGTCGGACGCCTTGGCGTCGTAGGCATAGCCGTCTTCGGCGAACTTCTTCAGGCCGGCCGCTTCGGTGATGCGCCGGGTCACCGCGAAGCGCGCCATCGTGCCGCGCGCGCGCTTGGCGTGGAACGAGATGATCTTGTAGCGGCCGCCCTTCCAGTCCTCGAACACCGGCGTGATCACGCGCGCGTTCAGCACCTTGGGACGGACGACCTTGAAGTATTCCTCGGAGGCCAGATTGACCAGCGTCGGCGCGCCCTCGCCCTTCAGCGCGGCGAGGTCCTTGTTCAGCAGTTGCGTCACGTCGTCGCCCCAGAACGCGTACAGGTCCTTGCCGGCCTCGTTGGCCAGCCGCGTGCCCATCTCGAGGCGGTACGGCTGCATCCAGTCCAGCGGCCGCAGCACGCCGTACAGGCCCGACAGGATGCGGACATGGCGCTGCGCGAAGGCGAGGTCGTCGTCGGACAGGCTGGGGGCGTCGAGCCCTTCGTAGACATCGCCGTTGAAGGCCAGCGCCGCCGGCTTGCTGTTGCGCGCGGTGAATTTGGGCGACCAGTCGGCGTAGCGGGTCGCGTTCAGCACCGCGAGCTTGTCCGAGATATCCATCAGCGTGCCGATTTCCTGCGGCGACAGCGCGCGCAGGCGTTCGATCAGCTGCGCCGAACGCGGGATCAGCCGCGGCAGGTGGCTGGCATTGAGCGGAGGCCGGACGCGGGGCGGCGTCTCGTAGTCCAGCGACTTGGCGGGCGACAGAACGATCAACATGGCAGAATGCGGCAGAAACAAAGTTCCGATTGTAACGAATGCTCAACCCCTCTACCGGACCCGCGATCGGGTCCAACGCCGGGTCCAACGCCGGGTCCGCCACAGGATCCAGCGTCGCACCCGGCCCCGCGCCCGCGCTTCCAAACACAGCGCCCGACGACGCCTCCCCGCCCCGCGTGGTGCTGGACTCCAACGTCTGGATCGACCTGCTGGTATTCCGCGATCCGCATGCCGAGCCGATCCGCACGGCCCTGCGGGACGGCGCCATCGCGCCGCTGATCCGCGCCGATTGCCGCGAGGAATTGCGCCGCGTGCTGGCGTACCCGCAGTTCGCGCGCTTCGACGTCGATATCGACGAGGCGCTGGCGACCGTGGACCGGCTGACCACCGCGGTCGCACCGCCCTGCCCGACGCAGGCCGAAGCGATCCGGCTGCCGCGCTGCCGCGACGGCGACGACCAGAAGTTCATCGAGCTGGCGCACTTCGCCGGCGCCGAATGCCTGGTGTCGAAGGACAAGGCGGTGCTCAAGCTGGCGGGCCGGCTGCGCCGCAGCAGCGGCGTCGCGGTATTGACGCCGCAGGCCTTCGCGCCCTGGCTGGCCGCGCGGCCGGCGCGCTAGAATCGCCTCCGATTGCCAGCCTGCCACCCCGCCTCCCCGCCATCCGATTGACGTTCGACCATTTGACGATTTGACGATTGACGCCATGTCCGCCGACGCCCCGCTGAGCCCTCCCCCATCCCGCCTGCCCAACGTGGGCACCACCATCTTCACCGTGATGTCGGCGCTCGCCGCCGAGAAGAATGCGGTCAATCTGGGCCAGGGTTTTCCGGACTTCGATTGCGATCCGAAGATCGTCGACGCGGTCACGCGCGCGATGCGGGGCGGCCTGAACCAGTATCCGCCGATGGCCGGCGTGCCGAGCCTGCGCCAGGCCATCGCGACCAAGATCGGCAGGCTCTACGGCCGCGCCTACGATGCCGACAGCGAGATCACGGTGACCGCGGGCGCGACGCAGGCGCTGCTGACCGCGATCCTGTGCGCGGTGCATCCCGGCGACGAAGTGATCGTGCTGGAGCCGTGCTACGACAGCTATCTGCCGGCGATCGAACTGGCCGGCGGCAAGCCGGTGCCGGTGATGCTGGACGCGCCGCACTTCCGCATTCCGTTCGACCGCCTCGCGGCCGCGATCACGCCGCGCACGCGGATGATCCTGATCAACACGCCGCACAACCCGACCGGCACGATCTGGCGCGAGGACGATATGCGCCAGCTGGCCGCGCTGCTGGCGGGCACCGATATCCTGCTGCTGTCGGACGAGGTCTACGAGCACATGGTCTACGACGGCCAGTCGCATCAGTCGGTGGCGCGCCATCCGGAACTGGCGCGGCGCAGCTTCGTCGTGTCGAGCTTCGGCAAGACCTATCACGTGACCGGCTGGAAGGTCGGCTATGTCGCCGCGCCGGCCGCGCTGATGGCGGAATTCCGCAAGGTCCACCAGTTCAATGTGTTCACCGTCAACACGCCGGTGCAGCACGGCCTGGCCGACTACATGTCGGACCCCGCGCCCTATCTCGAATTGCCGGCCTTCTACCAGGCCAAGCGCGATTACTTCCGTGCGGGACTGGCCGATACGCGCTTCAAGCTGCTGCCGTCGGACGGCACCTATTTCCAGTGCGTCGACTATTCGGCGATCTCGGACATGAGCGAAGCGGATTTCGCGATGTGGCTGACGCGCGAGATCGGCGTCGCGGCGATTCCGGTGTCGGCGTTCTATTCGCAGCCGCGCGAGTCCGGCGTGGTGCGCTTCTGCTTCGCCAAGCGGGAGGAAACGCTGGCGCTGGCCTTGGAGCGGCTGCGCAAGCTGTGAGGCAGGGCGGGCGGTCTGCGCCATGCGACCGCCCGTTGCCCTCTCCCCGGCCCTCTCCCGCAAGCGGGAGAGGGAGTACACCGAGGGTTATGAACACCGGCGCGCTACGAAGGACCGGCAACGAATGCCCGGCCCGGCGGAGTTCTCCCTCTCCCCTCAGGGGGAGAGGGTTGGGGAGAGGGGGGCTCCAAACCGCGATCGCCCTCTTACGGCTTGTTCCGGCTCAGCATCAGCTCGGTGTTGGTCTTGCGGTCCGCGTTGACCTTCTGCACCGTCGGCCGCTCGCTCATGCGCTTCAGATAGTCCTTGACTGGCAGGTCGGCCAGCATGTCGCTGCCGTAAATGATCTTGGTGCACGCCGACACCAGCGGCAGATGCACCACCGCGGCGCAGTCGGCCAGCGTGAAGGTGTCGCCGGCCATATATGGTGAAAACTTCGCCAGCCTGGCGAAGGCGGGAATGTAGCGGGTCAGCAGCTTGTGCTGGCGCTCCTTGACCCCATCGCTGACCTTGCCGCCGAAAAACGCCTCGGGATAAAGCTCCCGCGCGGTCAGTTCCAGATACAGTTCCATGTAGGTGACCAGTTCGCGCACCTTGCCGGCGGCGAGCGGATCGGCCGGCAGCAGCGGGGTCTGCGGATAGGCGGCCTCCAGGTATTCGGCGATCACCTCCGATTCGCACAGCGTGCCGCCGTCCGCGACGATGTACGGCACCTTGCCCAGCGGCGAGGCGTTCAGGTCGGTCTCGCCGATCCAGGCCAGCACCTCCTCGAACGGCACATTCTTTTCCAGCAGCGCCAGCTTGACCTTGTTGTAGTAGTTGCTGGCGGCAAAGCCGCAGAGCTTCAGCATGGGTATGTCTCCTTTGTTGTGCTGCGTTCTCCCGGACGGGATCGGTGGCCGCGCCCCGGCTTTTTTGGCCGATCAGCGCACGCGCCGGCGCGGCAGTGTTCACGCAACGAGTGCAAAAACCGCACGAGCGTGCTAATTTAACCACAACTTTTTGGAAGCACGATGAGCACTTTGACTATCGACACCCTCGGCATCGTGGGCACCGGCGCGATGGGCCGGGGCATTGCCCAGATCGCGGCGCAGGCCGGCCTGACCGTCCGCCTGTTTGACACCAATCCCCAGGCCGTCGCGGCCGCCCGCCAGTATCTGCAGGACACGCTGGCCAAGCTCGCCGACAAGGGCAAGATCAGCAGCGACGATGCCGCCGCCACGCTGTCGCGCGTGCAGCCGTGCGGCGCGCTCGAGGAAATGGCCGATTGCGACATGGTGCTCGAGGCCATCGTCGAGCGGCTCGAGGTCAAGCGCGAGCTGGTCGCCAAGCTCGAGGCCATCGTGCGTGCGGACGCGGTGATCGCGTCGAACACCTCGTCGCTGTCGATCACCGCGATCGCGGTCGGCGCGAAGCACCCGGGCCGCGTCGTCGGCTATCACTTCTTCAACCCGGTGCCGCTGATGAAGGTGGTCGAGGTGATCGACGGCCTGTCCGGCGATCCGGCGGTCGGCGATGCGCTGATGGCGCTGTCGCGCCGCATGGGCCATACGCCGGTGCGCTGCAAGGACATGCCGGGCTTCATCGTCAACCATGCCGGCCGCGGCATGAACATCGAAGGGCTGAAGGCCGCGCAGGAAGGCGTCGCCGAGTTCGCCGACATCGACGCGATCATGCGCGAGCAGGCGGGCTTCCGCATGGGCCCGTTCGAGCTGATGGACCTGACCGGGCTCGACGTCTCGCACCCGGTGATGGAGTCGATCTACAACCAGTTCTACCAGGAGCCGCGCTACCGCCCGTCGCCGATCACGGCGATCCGCCAGGTCGGCGGGCTGCTGGGCCGCAAGACCGGCGCCGGTTTCTACCGCTATGTCGATGGCCAGAAGCAGCTGCCCGCCGCTGCGCCGGCGCCCAGCGCGCGCCCGGCCAGCGTCTGGGTCAGCCGCGACAGCGAGCGCGGCCATGCGATGGTGGTCAAGCTGCTGACCGCGATGGGCGTCACGCCCGAGGGCGGCAACGCACCGTCGGCCGATGCGCTGATCGTCGTCACGCCGCTCGGGTTGGATGCCACCACCTGCGCGCTGCAGCAGGGCCTGGACGCCAGCCGCGTGGTCGCCATCGACACGCTGCTGCCGTTCGAGGCCACCAGGCGCCGCACGCTGATGACGACGCCCGCCACCAGCGCGGCCATGCGCGATTGCGCCCACGGCCTGTTCGCCAGCGACGGCGTGCCGGTCACGGTGATCCGCGATTCGGCCGGCTTCGTCGCCCAGCGCATCGTCTCGTGCATCGTCAATATCGCCTCCGATATCGCGCAGCAGCGCATCGCGACGCCGTCGGACATCGACCTCGCCGTCAACCTGGGCCTGGGCTATCCGAAGGGCCCGCTGGCGCTGGGCGATGCGATCGGCCCGCAACTAGTGCTCGAGGTGCTGCGCAATATGGAGCGGCTGACCGGCGACATGCGCTATCGCCCGAGCCCGTGGCTGTGGCGCCGTGCCAGCCTGGGCCTGTCGCTGCTGACCGAGGAAGCCTGACGCTCCCCGGCCCCTTCCCTTCCATCACACCACCGAGCCGCCATGCCTGCCCAACTGCTGTCCGAACGCGTCGATGCGACGCTGGTGCTGACCATCTCCAATCCGGAAATGCGCAATGCGCTCGGCCCGGAGATCTACCTCGCGACCAGGGAAGCGCTGCAGGCGGCCGAGCAGGACAGCGGCATCCGCTCGGTGGTGCTGACCGGCGCCGACGGCATGTTCTGCGCCGGCGGCAACCTGAACCGGCTGCTCGGCAATCGCGCGCAGCCGCCGCAGGTGCAGGCCGACAGCATCACGATGCTGCATGCCTGGATCGAAAGCCTGCATGCCTTTCCGAAGCCGATCATCGCGGCCGTCGAGGGCGCGGCCGCGGGCGCGGGCTTCTCGCTGGTGCTGGCCTGCGACTTCGTGGTGGCGGCCAGCAATGCCAAGTTCGTGATGGCCTACGTCAAGGTCGGCCTGACCCCCGACGGCGGCGGCTCGTATGAGCTGGCACGCGCGCTGCCGCGCCAGCTGGCCTCCGAGCTGCTGATCGAAGGCAAGACCGTCGACGCGCAGCGGCTTGCGCAGTTCGGCCTGGTCAACCGCGTGACCGAGCCGGGCGAGGCGCTGAACGAAGCGCTGCGCCTGGGCCAGTCGCTGGCCGCGCAGTCCTCGCACGCGATGGGCCGCATCAAGGGGCTGATCAACCAGGCCGGCACGCTGTCGCTGAACGCGCATCTGGCGCAGGAGCGCGAGAACTTCGTCGCCGCGCTGCATCACCCCGACGGCGGCGAAGGCATCAGCGCCTTCCTGGAGAAGCGCAAGCCGACCTATCGTTGAAGCCCACGGCCCAGCGCGGCCGACCGCGGTCCCACCCGCACCGATCCCGATAAAAAAGATACCGGAGACAGCATGAGCAGCAATCTTTCCCAGTTCGAGGGCACGCGCCCGGTCGCCGAGCAGCAGCGCTTCGATACCGCCGCGCTCGAAGCCTGGCTGCGCGACCATGTCGAGGATTTCGCCGGGCCGCTGACGGTCGAGCAGTTCAAGGGCGGCCAGTCCAACCCCACCTTCAAGCTGATCACGCCGGGCCGCACCTACGTGATGCGCGCCAAGCCGGGACCGAAGTCGAAGCTGCTGCCGTCGGCGCACGCGATCGAGCGCGAGTACCGCGTGATGGCCGCGCTGGCGAACACCGACGTGCCGGTCGCGCGCATGTACGCGCTGTGCGAGGACGAGGCCGTGATCGGGCGCGCCTTCTACATCATGGAGTACGTCAACGGCCGCGTGCTGTGGGACCAGTCGCTGCCGGGCATGAGCCCAAGCGAACGCGCCGCGATCTACGACGAGATGAACCGCGTCATCGCCGCGATGCATACCGTCGACTACCAGGCCATCGGGCTGGGCGACTACGGCAAGCCGGGCAATTACTTCGCGCGCCAGATCGAGCGCTGGACCAAGCAGTACAAGCTGTCCGAGACCGAGAAGATCGACGCGATGGACGCGCTGATGGACTGGCTGCCGCACCATATCCCGGAAGAAGACCAGGACCTGACCAGCATCGTCCATGGCGACTACCGGCTCGACAACCTGATGTTCCACCCCACCGAGCCGCGCGTGCTGGCGGTGCTGGACTGGGAGCTGTCGACGCTCGGCCATCCGATGGCCGACTTCGGCTACCACTGCATGAGCTGGCATATCGCGCCGGGCCAGTTCCGCGGCATCGCCGGGCTCGACTACGCCGCGCTCGGCATTCCCGACGAGGCGACCTACCGCCGCATGTACGAGCAGCGCACCGGACGCCAGATCACCGGCGACTGGAACTTCTACCTGGCCTTCAGCATGTTCCGCATCGCCGGCATCCTGCAGGGCATCGCCAAGCGCGTGGTCGACGGCACGGCATCGTCGGCGCAGGCGGTCGACGCCGGCCGGCGGGCCCGCCCGATGGCCGAGATGGGCTGGCAGTACGCGCAGAAGGCGAAGCAGCGGATCGCCTGAGCGCGGTACGTACGACCCAGGCTGGGCCGACAAGGGCTGGCGCGGCGACGAGCCGCGCCAGCCCTTTTTCTTTGTGCGCCATCGGCTCTAAGCATCCGCCACATTGTCCGATGACATATAACCAGAGCCCGCGCCACCACCTCCGGGATTTCCCTGAATCGGGCAAAAAATCCGGTCTCAACCGCTAGACGGCCTGGCATTCCGGCTCTTATGATGGCGACCATTGTTGTATGACGACTGACAAATAACTCGTTCCGGAGACATCATGCACGCACGCCGCCGCTTCCTCAGACTGGCCTCCACCGCCGCCCTCGCCGCTGCCGCCGCCCCGCTGGCGGCCCCCGCCCTTGCCGCCGATACCTGGCCGAACCGCCCGATCCGGCTGGTGGTGCCCTATCCCGCTGGCGGCTCGTCGGACATCATCGCGCGGCTGATCAGCAAGCAGCTGGGCGAGGCGCTGGGCCAGCCCGTCGTGGTCGACAACCGTCCGGGCGCCAACGGCAATGTCGGCGCCGCCTTCGTGGCGCAGTCCGGCGGCGACAACCACACGCTGCTGTTGTGCGATGTCGGCGCGCTGGCGATCAGCCCGTCGGTCTACACCAAGCTGACCTTCGATCCGGCCAAGGACCTGAAGGGCGTCGGCATGCTGGCCTATTCGCCGCACATGCTGGTGGTCAACCCGTCGGTGCAGGCCAATACGCTGAAGGACCTGGTCGAGATGTCCAAGCGCGGCGAGCTGAATTTCGCCGTCACCGCGATCGGCAGCGCCCCGCATCTGGCCGGCGTGGCTGTGCAGCAAGCCACCGGCGCCAAATGGCAATACGTGCCGTACAAGGGCGGCGCGCAGGCGATTGCCGATACCGTCGGCGGCACCGCGCAGGTGCTGATGAACGGCATGCTGGCGACGCTGCCGCATGTGCAGAGCGGCAAGCTGAAGGCGATCGCGGTGTCCAAGCGCACCCGCATGCCGCTGGTGGGCAATCTGCCGACCATCGCCGAACAGGGCGTCGCCAATTTCGAATCGGGCACCTGGCAGGGCGTGATGGCGCCGGCCAGGATGCCGGACGCCGCGGTGACGCGCCTGAACGCCGAGCTGGTGCGCATCATCCGTTCGCCGGAGGTGCGCGCGCAGTTGGCCGGCCAGGGCGCCGAGGTGGTGACGATGACGCCCGCCGAGACCAACCGCTTCTTCGCGGCCGAGAAGACGCGCTGGGCTGCGGTGGTCAAGCAGGCGGGCATCAAGCTGGACTGACGGCGGCCAGCCGGGAGGCTTTCGGCACTCCCCTCCCGGCCCGGATGAGCCCGGGCGTGGCCCAGGCGGCAAGCGTATACTGGCCGTTGCTATCGATTTTGACCGGTTCACGCTGTCCGCTACCTTGTCCGCCGCTGTGTCCGCCCCCTCCCCTCACTCTCACGACGATCCCCGCCCGCTGCCGCCCAACCGGCCCGACGACGACGCCTGTTGCGGGAGCGGCTGCAGCCCCTGCATCTTCGATTTCTATTACGAAGAAATGGAGCGCTACCGGCAGGAACTGCGCGCCTGGCTGGCGCGGCATCCCGAGGAGGCGCCCTCGCCGTGACGGCCATGACCACCGCGGCGACGCCGGGCGCTGCCGCGCCGATCGCGGTCGACGGTCCGCCGCATGGCGACGACGACGCGCTGATCGGCCTCGTACGCCGGCACCCGCGCCTGCTGGTGCTGACCGGCGCCGGCATCAGCACCGATTCGGGCATCCCCGGCTATCGCGATGCCGATGGCAACTGGCGTGCGAGCACGCCGATCCAGCATCGCGAATTTCTCGAATCGCACGCGCGCCGCCAGCGCTATTGGGCGCGCAGCATGGTGGGCTGGCCGCTCATGTCGCGCGCCTTGCCCAACGACGCCCACCGCGCGCTGGCCCGCCTGCAACAGGCCGGGCACGTGGAGGCGCTGGTCACGCAGAACGTCGACGGCCTGCACCAGGCGGCGGGCAGCACCGGCGTGATCGAGCTGCATGGCAGCCTGAGTTCGGTCGTCTGCCTGTCCTGCGGCGAACGTCACGCCCGCGCCGACATCCAGCACGAACTCGAAGCGGCCAACCCGGCCATCGCCGGCCTGTCGGCCGTGCCGTCGGCCGATGGCGACGCGCATCTCGAGCCCGACGACCTGCACGGCTTCACCGTGCCGCATTGCCGCCGCTGCGCCGGCATCATCAAACCCGACGTGGTGTTCTTCGGCGATTCGGTGCCGCGCGATCGCGTGGCCGCGGTCCACGAGGCATTGCAGCGCGCCGACGCGCTGCTGGTCGTGGGCTCCTCGCTGATGGTCTTTTCCGGATACCGCTTCTGCGTCGCCGCTGCGCAGGCCGGCAAGCCGGTCGTCGCGATCAATCTCGGCCGCACCCGCGCCGATCCCCTGCTGACCATGAAGATCGCCGCGCCCTGCGGCGCCACGCTGACGCGCCTGGACGCCGCGCTGCGCAACATCGCCGCCTGACTTCGCAGCAATTTCGATACGAATAAGTCGCAAATCAGAAACGGCCGTAAACCACCGACAGTTGAGACACCAATTCGGTAGCAGCATGTGACCCGTCGTTGGTTGTGGCGTCGGCGTGGACTGGGGATGTCCGTCGCGATCGTCGACCACCGCCACGCGCGAAGGGTCCGGTGCACGGTATGTACATGCCGCCCGGACGTGAACCTCCCCTGTCACAGGCGAATACCATGAAAGTCTCCTATCTGAATTCGATGTCGACCGGACACAGCCATGCGGCCAAGGACTTGTTCGCGGCGCCAATCAGTGTCCCCGGGCTGACGGCCGACGAGTTGCCGCAGCTCCTCGATGGTGCCGAGCGGTTGTTCCTCTCGGACCCACGCATGGAGCCACGCGTCAAGTTGGAGATCGCGGGCGAAGCCGTCCCCCTCGAGGACATCGCAAGACACAGCCATGACAGGCAAGGGGCTGCCATCCTGGAGGGCATCGCGGCGAGGCTGCCCCGCACGTTTGCCGGCCAGGCGCCGACTTCCGCCATCGAGGAATCGGCCTACTATGCGGTGGCAGCGTTGATCGCCAGCCCAGCCTTTTGGAATACGGCCGAAACCACGCTTCGGTCGACGCTGAACCACGACACCACTTACGGCGAAATCCGCTTGGCGAGCCCTGCCCAGTTGGGCATGAACGTCGAGATGTCGAAGGACGGCAAATCGATGGAATGCCATTTGAGCGCGGCCTGGCATGAATACCAGTCCGGTGGCCAGTGGCATTGCATGCGCGAGCACGGCGCGGTGCTCACCGCCAATGTCAAGGTCGTGATACCGCTGAAGCGCAGGGCCGGAAATCAGTGGCTGGAGGGCAGCTTTGTTTCGCTGCATGTCAACAGCCCGCTGCCCGAGATCCGCGACAAGCTGATGAAGCATGGCACCCGCGGGTTCGTCACCGCGCTGCTCGATGCGCTGGCCAGTATTCCGCTATTGGGGCGGCTGTTTCGCGGCGTGCAGATCAAGGTGCGGGTCGGAGGCGTGGACTTTCATCGTCACCGCCTCGCGAAGGTCCCCAAGAGCCTGGGCAATTGGTCATGGGCAGGCAGCCAGCATGTCGCGCACGCAGCGGATCCCGAAGCAAGCGGCCAGCATATCGTCATCAAGAAGCTCGCGCATCGGCCCAACTGGATCCATCGCATACATGGCCCGGCTGCCGGCGATGCCCCCTCTTCCTTGAGGACACTGCTGGAGCAGCGCGACCCTGCGCTTCGGCAGAGGGTCGCCATCGGCGACTGGAACCAGCAAGGGCCCATCGAGCATCAGGAGCACCGTCAGCCGGACGCCCAGATCGCTCCCCCTGACCTTCCGCTACCGCCGCCGGACTTCGTCCCGCAACCGCCGCTCGGCCCATCCCCGGAGGTCCAGGCGGAACTGGAAGCACTGCGACAAACCGTGGCAAGGGAACGTCGATTGCGGGAGGAGATCGAGGGCGAGCACAACACGGTGCTGGCAGAGCGGAACACGCTTCTCGCGAGCGTTGCGAACCTCGAGCAAAGGTTGACCGCCGCGGAGGGCGAGCGAAACCACCTGCGGCCCCGGCTCGAGCAGGTGACAAGCCAGTACGAGGAAACCCAGGACAAGGTACGGGAACTGCAAGCGAAGGTCGCCAAATACGAGGCGGGCCTCGCCGCTGAAAACCTCGCAAAAATACCGATGGATCTCGTCTACCAGCAGCGAAAGGGAACGGATGAGCGGAAGCCGAACGGCGCGCCGACCCCGGGGAAAAGGGGCCGCGCGATGACGTTTTCGGGGCCGGAGAAGGGCTCTTCGCCTACGGTCGCCAACAACGCCGCAGCCGGCACCGGGTCGCCGACCGGGGCAGACGACAAGCCATAAGACCGGCTCGCAGCACGTCACCGATGCGGTGCGGACGCTCTGCGCCGCATTTGCATCGCCTGTCCAGGTCGCCCGGCCGACGCCGCATCGGATCGAAATCTTTCGGCATCCCGCAGATCATTCGCCCCGGATCGCGGATCGGCCAGCGGCGTATTCCATACCGATCGCTGCTACCCGATATGCCATTCTCCAAACCCTTCATCGATCCCTGTGCCATGCTGCACGCCGTCACGCATGCGCCGATGCCCATCCCGACGGCTCCGTCCGAGCACATTGCGCGTGCCAACTTCGGCATGGCCTTTGCCCAGACCGCATGGCGACTGTTCGAAGATGAGCGGTGCCGCATCGAATTCGCGGGCGCGAGCCATGTCAATTCCGATCATCTCGTCGAACAAGCCAGGCTGAACAATCGCATCCGCGACAGGCGCGCGCGCGAGGCGGAGCCCTACAGCAGAACCCAGGCCGGCCACGAACTGATTGCCGCGATTGCCGGCCAATTGAAGGCGCAGGCGGCGCCCGGACAGAACATCGACAATCTGGCGCACGCCTATACCGCCGCGGCGACCCTTTGCACCGACGAGTTCTGGAAGGCCGAGGCGGTGGCGCTGCAAGCGATTTCCGTGCGCAACGGAATCGATCTGCCGCTGCTGCCCTCGGTGGTCAGCGCACGCATCACGCCGCTGGAAGACGGCACCGGCTGGCGCATCAACAAGCTGATGAAATGGCATTCCTACACCGGCCCGGACGACAACACCTATTACATGTCGAATCTGCGCCCCGTGCTGACGATCGATCATCAGATCGAGATCCATTGCGATGCCAACGACCCGCCATTGCGCAGCTTGTTGAATTGGCTCCAGGGACGAGAGCCCGAGCGATACAAGCTGGGCGAACGCTCCGACGCCATTCACGTGGCATGCCTGGCGCCGGCGCTGGACCAGGCCCTGACGACGATGCAGCCAGGGAGCGGCAATCTGTTGATACGCCTGTTGTCCCGGCTGCTCGACTACCTCTCCGACCTCTTTCACGACATGCTGGACGAATGCCGCCGCCGCGAGGGAGTGGCCTACCGCATCATCGCGGCCGGCGAGGCGGAGTCCTTCCGATGCGAGCGCCCCTGCGGAATCGGACAATATCGGAGCGATGACGCCGCCGAGGATCAGTCGCTGACGCCGATCCAGCTGCATCGGCAACGTGAAGCACGGGACAGGAGTCTCAAACCGATCGAATACAGACGTGCCAATGAACGCCACTATGTCGCCCGCAGGACGGACGGTCAGATGAACGGCTCCGGCTGCTATGTCTTCGAAGCGCTCGACGCCGAGCACCATGTCATGCGGCAATCGACCACCGACGGCGACCTGCGGCCTTGCATGCAATCGGTTCTATACGACTCGCGCGGCATGGAGCCGCCCAAACCGGTGCATGGCGAACCGCCGTCCGACGAAGCGTCGGACCTCAGCGACGATGACGACGGCGAAGAGCGCGCCGGCGGCGAGTCGTCCGCACGCGACATCGCCGAACAGGAATCCGCGCCGGTCGCCGACATCGCAGAGGATCCGGCCCCCATCCCGGACTCGGGCACCGCGGCGGCCGCACGCCGGCGGCTTTCGCTATTCGGTGGCAGCTGGGTCATGGTTCCGCGGATGGCCGACTGAGCGCGGGGAGCGCCGGCGGCACCGCCGCTACCGACGGTGCCGCCGGCGCAACGGATCAGGAGGTTGCCGGCGCGCCCTTCTCCAACCCCGTCATCACCGCCATCAGCTGCTCCCGCAGCCACCGGTTCGCGCCATCATTCTCCCCGCCCGCATGCCAATACAAGTGCAGCTCCAATGACGGCACCTTGAACGGCAGCGTCAGCAGGCGATTGCCATAGGCCTCGTTGGCGATGCGCGCATAGCGCAGCGGCAGCGTCGCCAGCAGGTCGGTGCAGCTGACGATGCGGCAGGCCGCCGCATAGTGCTGGCAGCGCAGCCGTACCCGCCGCGTCATGCCCATCCGGTGCAGCGCCTGGTCCTCCAGCCCCGCGCCGCGCCGCCGCGACGACACGTGCACGTGCTCGGCGGCCAGATAGCGCTCCAGCGTCAATTCCTTCTTCACCAGCGGATGGTCGCGCCGGGCCAGCACCACCATCGGATCGGCCATGAACTGCGCGTGGTGGATCGCCGGCGAGACCGGCAGCAGGATGTCGATCGCGGCATCGAGCGTCCCGGCCAGCAGCTCCGACTCCATCTCGCGGCGATCGAAGCGCACCGCGGCGATGTCGACGTGCGGCGCCACCGCGGCGACGCGCGACATCAGCGGCGGCAGCAGCGTCGACTCCAGCGCGTCGCGCATGCCGATGGTGAAGCGCCGCACCGTCGCCGCCGGATCGAAATGGGGCGTGTCCTGCAGCGTGCGGGCGAACGACTGCAGCGCGGTGCGCACCTCCCCGGCCAGCGAGCGCGCCAGCGGGGTCGGCGCCATGCCCTGCCCGCGCCGCTCGAACAGCGGGTCGTCGAACAGCGTGCGCAATCGGCCAAGCGCGTGGCTGACCGCCGGCTGCGTCAGGTTCAGCTGCCGGGCGGCCGCCGTGATGCTGCCTTCGGTGTAGATGGCGTCAAACACGACGAACAGGTTCAGGTCGATGCGGGAGAGCTGCATGGCGGCGATTGTGGCATGGAATGCAGCAGATTGATACCGTCGAATCCAGAAAATTCATTTTTCATATTCCAGCGAATCGGATAGAGTGGGCCCCAGTCGGCGTATATCGCGCCCGCCCGCCGCCTGCCGGTCCGCTGCCCTGCGGTGGTCCGGCATCAGCGGCGGGGCCAAATCGCAGGGGTTGTGAGGAGACATCATGGATTTCGAATACTCGCCCAAGGTCAAGGAAATGCGCGCCAGGCTGCTGGCCTTCTTCGACCAGCACATCTATCCGAACGAGAAGCGCTTCCACGCCGAGATCCAGGCCAACCGCAAGGCCGGCAACGCCTGGGTGCCGAGCAAGCTGATCGAGGAGCTGAAGCCGCTGGCGCGCGAGGCCGGCCTGTGGAACCTGTTCCTGCCGCGCTCGCCGCGCGCGCCGGAAGGGCTGTCCAATCTGGAATACGCGCCGATGTGCGAGATCATGGGCCGCGTGCCCTGGTCGCCGGAGGTGTTCAACTGCGCGGCGCCCGACACCGGCAACATGGAAACGCTGGAGCGCTATGCCTCCGAGGAACTGAAGGACAAGTGGCTGGAGCCGCTGCTGCGCGGCGAGATTCGCTCGGCCTTCCTGATGACCGAGCCCGACGTGGCGTCCTCCGACGCGACCAATATCCGCTGCCGCATCGAGCGCGATGGCGACCACTACGTGATCAACGGCACCAAGTGGTGGTCGTCGGGCGCCGGCGACCCGCGCTGCAAGGTCTATATCGTGATGGGCAAGACCAATCCCGATGCGGGCCGCCACGAGCAGCAGTCGATGATCGTGGTGCCGGCCGATACGCCGGGGATCACCGTCAAGCGCCATCTGCCGGTGTTCGGCTATGACGACGCGCCGCACGGCCACATGGAGATCGAACTGAAGAACGTGCGCGTGCCGGCGGACAACATCCTGCTCGGCGAAGGCCGCGGCTTCGAGATCGCGCAGGGCCGCCTCGGCCCGGGCCGCATCCACCACTGCATGCGCAGCATCGGCGTGGCCGAGCGCGCGCTCGAACTGATGTGCAAGCGCAGCCTGGACCGCGTCGCGTTCGGCAAGCAGATCGCCCGCCATGGCGTCACGCAGGAACGCATCGCGGAGGCCCGCTGCGAGATCGAGATGGCGCGCCTGCTGACGCTGAAGGCCGCGTACATGATGGACACGGTCGGCAACAAGGTGGCCAAGGCGGAGATCGCGATGATCAAGGTGGTGGCGCCGAACGTCGCGCTGAAAGTCATCGACTGGGCGATCCAGGTGCATGGCGCCGCCGGCGTGTCGGAAGACTTCCCGCTGGCCTCGTGGTGGGCGCACCAGCGCACGCTGCGCCTGGCCGACGGTCCGGACGAGGTGCACCGCAACGCGATCGCCAAGCTGGAACTGGCCAAGCACATGAGCCTGAATCCGGACGAGATCCAGATGCCGGTCACGCGCGGCGGCTGAGGCCGTCGCCCCGATAAATAACATCGGCGGCCATCCGGCCGCACGACTCCAGGGCAGCTGCGCCGGCAGCGAGCCATCCACGCGCAGCCTGTCTGCGCGTTTTTTTCTTCTGTGATTAAATGCGTCGGTCCATTCAACCGGCGCTCCGCTCCGCTGGCGAGTCGGCGGCGCCCTCTCCCGTCCAGGAGCTTCCTCGATGATCGATGTCTACAGCTGGGCCACGCCCAATGGCCACAAGGTTCATATCATGCTGGAAGAGTGCGGCCTGCCCTACCAGGTGCACCCCATCAATATCGGCGCCGGCGACCAGTTCGGCGAGGAATTCCTGAAAATCAGCCCGAATAACAAGATTCCCGCCATCGTCGACAGCGAAGGGCCGGACGGCAAACCGATCTCGCTGTTCGAATCGGGCGCGATCCTGGTGTATCTGGCCGGCAAGACCGGCAAGTTTCTGCCCGAGGACGTGCGCGGCAAATACGAAACGCTGCAATGGCTGATGTTCCAGATGGGCGGCGTCGGTCCGATGCTGGGCCAGGCGCACCATTTCCGGATCTATGCGCCGGAGAAAATCGAATATGCGGTCAACCGCTATACCAATGAAGCGCGCCGCCTCTATGGCGTGATCGACAAGCAGTTGTCCGGTCGTCCCTGGCTGGCCGGCGACGAATATACGATCGCCGATATCGCAACCTTCCCGTGGCTGCGCAGCTGGCAGAACCAGGGCGTCGAACTCGACGACTATCCCCATCTGAAGCGCTGGTTCAATACGATCGCCGAGCGCCCCGCGGTCAAGCGCGGCGTCGAGGTACTGGCGCGCGAACGCAAGCCGCTGCATACCGAGAAGGAACGCGAGATCCTGTTCGGCGCCACGCAATACGCCCGCCGTTGAGCGGCGCGGCGCCGCGGGCAGGACTCGCGGCGCCTTTTCCGCCGCGGCGCCCGACGACGCCCCCGCAGTCCCTCGCCGGCCATCCCGCGGCCGGCTCCCGCCTCACTCCTCTCTTCGCCTGCGCCGCCACGCTGCGGCAACGGTCTCTCGCCGTTCCGGCCGCCTCAGCGCCCCATCTGCGGCTTCCGATTTCGTCAGATTAACGGGCAACAACAAACCTATCGTTTTCGGAACCGAGGATTCAGGTGAATACCTGTATGACATTCGCTCGCGTCCATGCGAAAACAGTGCACCCCGGTCCTCGTTCCGCTACCGCCCATCCGATTTTCGACAGTAAATGCAACCTATAGGGTGAGTTCACACACTTTATGTTGGCTGACACCGATTGTGCGACGGACTCTAGGATGTCGAGTCGACCGGGCCAATCCCTTAACTTCCTTCGAGTTCACATCTTGTCAAAACCATGGTCGGCGATCCTCTCAAGCAATTTGGCCAACGCCTGACGGCCCTGCGCAAGCAAAGGGGCTGGTCCCAGGAAAAGCTCGCCCTCGAAAGCGGAATGGCGCGTTCCTATCTCAGCGGCATCGAACGCGGACTGCGTAATGTAGCGCTGATCAACATCTGCACTCTGGCCGATACCCTCGGCGTCCCTCCCGGCGAAATGTTGAAGTTCGATGGCGAAAACGCGGTGTTGACAGTCGAGGAATTACGCGTTCCATTTGGCGGCGAGGAAACCACCGCGCAACGCAATGCGCGGCGTTATATGGCAAGGCTCGATAATGACGACCAGGACCTGGTCGCCTCGGTGGCACGAGCCCTCGCCCGCAAGCGCAACAACCACACCTAGCACGCGCCGCCGACGGCGCCGCACATCGCGGCTACATCACCGCTACATCGCGGCTACATCACCGCTACATCACGGCTACATCGCAGCTACATCGCGGCTATCGCGGCTATCGCGGCTACATCGCCAGCATGCCCTGCCGCTCGATGAAGCGGATCACCGCGTCAAGACCCTGCCCCGACTTGACGCTTCCCATCACGAAAGGCCGTTCCCCGCGCATCTTGCGCGCATCGCTTTCCATCACGTCGAGGTTGGCGCCGACATACGGCGCGAGATCGGTCTTGTTGATCACCAGCAGATCCGACTTGGTGATGCCCGGCCCGCCCTTGCGGGGAATCTTCTCGCCGCCGGCGACATCGATCACGTAGATCGTCAGGTCCGACAGCTCCGGGCTGAATGTCGCCGCCAGATTGTCGCCACCGGATTCGATGAACACCACGTCGGCATCGGGAAAACGCGCCAGCATGCGGTCGACCGCCTCGAGATTGATCGACGCGTCCTCGCGGATTGCCGTATGCGGGCAGCCGCCGGTTTCCACCCCCATGATGCGCTCGGCCGGCAGCGCGCCGGAGATCGTCAGCAGGCGCTGGTCTTCCTTCGTGTAGATGTCGTTGGTGATCGCCACCAGGTCGTAGCGCTCGCGCATGGCCTTGCACAGCATCTCGAGCAAGGTGGTCTTGCCGGAGCCGACCGGGCCGCCGACGCCGACGCGCAGCGGAGGGAGTGTCTTGGTACGGGTCATGATGGCTCGTCCGATTCGATTTGTGGCTGCGGATGTATGGCTGCGAATGTGGCTGCGAATGTGGCCGCCAATGTGGCTGCGAATGTACGGCTGCGAATGTGTCGCTGCGGATGTCTGCCCGTGGAACATGGCTGCGCTCAGGAGCGGAACAGCCGCGAATACTGCGTTTCGTGGCGCGCTGACAGCAGGCCCAGCATCGGCGACAGCGTCGACAGAGCGGGCGGTTCGGCATCGGCGCGGCGCGTTGCCTCGGCCACGGCGTCGAGCACGCAGCCATGCATGCCGCGCAGGATCTGCTGGCCCGCCACCTGTCCCAGCGGCACCGCCTTGATCGCCGCGGCGATCTGGTTCTCGGCCCAGTTGAAACAGTAGGCGGCCAGCCCGTCGCCCTCGTCGACCTGCAGCGCGACGCAGGCGGCGGCGAAGGCCGTCGGCAGGCACACCGGCGACATCGCCGCCAGATCATCGCGCAGCGCCGGCTCGCCCCATGCCATCTGTCCGACCAGCCGCGCCAGCGACCATCCCATCTGCTCGGTCTCCAGCCGCAGCTCGGCGCTCTCACGGCTGCCGTGGAACCAGTCGTTCCAGTAGCGCACGCCCTCGCGGTCGCCGGCACGCCAGGCGCGATACAGCAGCAGCCATAGCGGCGCCTCGGCATGCACCTGCACGTGCAGCAGATTGTCGCGAATCCACTGCCCCGCGCTGTCGGCATCCCGCACGATGCCGCAGTCGATCGCCGCCTCCAGCCCCTGCGAATAGCTGAACCCGCCGATCGGCAGCGCCGGCGAGGCCAGATGCAGCAGCGAGAGCAGTTGGGGGAGCTGGGTCATGGCAGCGCGAGCGAGTCAGTGCCGGTGATCGCAGCCGGCATGGTGCGCGTGGCCGCCATGTGAATGATCATGGTCATGCGGGTGATCGTGGCCGTGCTCGTGATCATGGCCATGCGAGTGCAACCGCGAATGCTGGTGCGAGTGCGAGTGCGACTGCGACTGCGAGCCCCCATGATGCTCGTGAAACACCGCCTGCGCCGCCGCATAGTCCTCGGCGAAGGTCGCGTCGTGGCCGTGCTTGTGGCCGCCGCCGTAGGCGCCGGCCTCCGGCTCGAACGGCAGCTCGGCGCGCTCGGCCTGCACGCCCAGGCGCATCAGCATGTCGGCCAGCACCGGATCGTATTCGAGCCGCAGATAGTCGCGGCCGATCTCGACCGGCGTGTGGCGGTTGCCCAGGTGATAGGCCGCGCGCATCAGCGCGTGCGGATCCTCGGCACGCACCTGCAGCACCGATTCCGCGGCCGCCTGTACCTCGACGAACGTGCCGTCGGCGCTCACCAGCAGATCGCCGCCGCGCAGCACCGTGCCGCGCGGCAGGAAGATCGCCGCTTCCTCGCCGTTGTCGAGCACGGCGCGCAGGCGGCTCTTGCTGCGGTCGCCGAAGGGCAGCACCAGCTTGGGCGCGCGGCGCACCAGCACCGGCGCGATGCCGTGCGGCGCGGGAAGATGCTTGTCGATCTTGTGCATGGTCAGAACAGGAAATAGCGCTGCGCCATCGGCAGCGAGGTGGCCGGCTCGCAGGTCAGCAGTTGCCCGTCGGCGACGACCTGATAAGTCTCCGGATCGACGGTGACGGTCGGCTGCCAGTCGTTGTGGACCATGTCCCGCTTGCTGACCGTGCGCGTGCCGCGCACCGCCGACAGCGTCTTCTGCAGCCCGTAGCGCTCGCCCACGTTGGCCGCCAGCGCGGCCTGCGACACGAAGGTCAGCGACGAGCGGTGCAGCGCCCCGCCGGCGCTGGCGAACATCGGCCGATAGTGCACCGGCTGCGGCGTCGGGATCGACGCGTTCGGATCACCCATCGCGGCCGCGGCGATCATGCCGCCCTTCAGGATCAGGCTCGGCTTGACGCCGAAGAACGCCGGCTTCCACAGCACCAGGTCCGCCCACTTGCCGACCGCGATCGAGCCGACCTCGTGCGCGACGCCATGCGTCAACGCCGGATTGATCGTGTACTTGGCGACGTAGCGCTTGACGCGGAAGTTGTCGTGCCCGCCGCGCGCATCGTGTGGATCGCCGGGCAGCTTGCCGCGCTGCACCGCCATCTTGTGCGCGGTCTGCCAGGTGCGCAGGATCACCTCGCCGACGCGCCCCATCGCCTGCGAGTCGCTGGAGATCATCGAGAACGCGCCGAGGTCGTGCAGGATGTCCTCGGCGGCGATCGTCTCGCGGCGGATGCGGCTTTCGGCGAAGGCGATGTCCTCGGCGATCGACGGATCGAGGTGATGGCAGACCATCAGCATGTCCAGGTGCTCGTCGATGGTATTGATCGTGTAGGGCCGCGTCGGATTGGTCGACGACGGCAGCACGTTGGCCTCGCCGCAGACCTTGATGATGTCCGGCGCGTGCCCGCCGCCCGCCCCTTCGGTGTGATAGGTATGGATGGTGCGGCCCTTGAACGCGGCGATGGTCGCCTCGACGAAGCCGCCCTCGTTCAGCGTGTCGGTATGGATCGCGACCTGCACGTCGGTCGCGTCGGCCACCGACAGGCAGGTATCGATCGCCGCCGGCGTGGTGCCCCAGTCCTCGTGCAGCTTCAGCCCGATCGCGCCGGCCTCGACCTGCTCGACGATCGGCTGCGGCAGGCTGGCGTTGCCCTTGCCCAGCAGGCCGATATTCATCGGATAGGCATCCACCGCCTGCAGCATCCGCTCCATATGCCAGGGGCCGGGGGTCACCGTGGTTGCATAGGTGCCGGTGGCCGGGCCGGTGCCGCCGCCGATCATCGTGGTGACGCCGCTCATCAGCGCCTCCTCGATCTGCTGCGGGCAGATGAAGTGGATATGGCTGTCGATGCCGCCGGCGGTCACGATCATGCCTTCGCCGGCGATCACCTCGCTGCCGGGGCCGATCACGATCGTCACGCCCGGCTGGATGTCCGGATTGCCCGCCTTGCCGATGCCGGCGATGCGCCCATCCTTGATGCCGATATCGGCCTTGACGATGCCCCAATGGTCGACGATCAGCGCATTGGTGATCACCGTGTCGACGCAATCGCGCGCCAGCCGCTGGCTCTGCCCCATGCCGTCGCGGATCACCTTGCCGCCGCCGAACTTGACCTCCTCGCCGTAGATCGTGAAATCCTTCTCGACCTCGATCACCAGCGCGGTGTCGGCCAGCCGCACGCGGTCGCCGGTGGTCGGGCCGAACATCTCGGCATAGGCCTGCCTTCCGATTGTCAACGCCATCACAGCGCTCCCATGATCTTGCCGTTGAAGCCGTAGACGATGCGGTCGCCATCGAGCGCGACCAGCTCGACGGTGCGCGACTGCCCCGGCTCGAAACGCACCGCGGTACCGGCGGCGATATTGAGACGGAAGCCGCGCGCGGCATCGCGATCGAAGTCCAGCGCGGCGTTCGTTTCGTGGAAGTGGAAATGCGAGCCGACCTGGATCGGGCGGTCGCCGGTATTGGCGACCGCCAGCCGTATCGTCGCGCGGCCCGCGTTCAGTTCGAGCTCGCCGTCGGCGGGCATCAGTTCACCGGGGATCATGGCGTCTCCTGTCGTGCTGTCGTGCTGTCGTGCTGTCGTGCTGTCGTGCTTTCGTGCTGTCGGATGTCGTCCGTCGGCTGTCGGCTGTCGGCTGCCAGATCAGGCCACCATCAGCCCGACGCCATATAGCGCGACACCGGCGCCGGCCGCGCGCGCGAGCCACGGCGCATGCCGGCGCAGCACCGTGCCGGCGGCGATGCCGGCCAGATGCAGTGCCATGGTCGCGGCCGCAAATCCGCCGACATAGGCCAGCACCGCCGGCAGCGCGCCGGCGCTGGCCGGCAGTTCGGCGCCGTGCGCGTAGCCATGGAACACCGCAAAGCCGCCGACCAGCGCCATCGCCGCGCCTGCCGGCAGCCGCGCGCGCAGCGCGACCAGCAGGCCGACCACCAGCAACGAGGCGGCGATCATCGGCTCGACCGCGGGCAAGGCAACGCCGGC
>NZ_JCBAJO010000050.1:0-24325 GCF_059772245.1 Cupriavidus sp. R6-3 | reverse complement strand
GAAGCGGACATTGCTGCGCGTATACTCGTGAGCGCAATAGACGCGGGTCGCGTCGGGCAGCGCGGCCAGCTTGTCCAGCGACGCCAGCATCTGCGCCGGCGTCCCCTCGAACAGCCGCCCGCAGCCGCTGGCGAACATCGTGTCCCCGCAGAACACCACCGGGCCGATGCCGACCAGCTCGCCGGTGTAGGCGATATGTCCCGCGGTATGGCCGGGCACCTCGAGCACCCGCAGCCGCAGCGCCGGCGCCTTCAGCTCGACCTCGTCGCCCTCGCGCACCGCGCGGGTACGATGGCCGATGCGCTCGGCGGCGGGTCCGATCACCGGCACAGGCTCGCCGTCGGGCCCGGCCGGCCAGGCCGCCAGCAGGTCCGCCACCCCGCCCTGGTGATCGCCGTGGTGGTGGGTGATTACAATGGCGCCCAGGACCAGCCCCGCCCGCGCCAGATAGGCCAGCACCGGCGCGGCCTCGCCCGGATCGACCACGGCGGCGGCATGACCGTCGTCGATCGCCCAGATATAGTTATCCTGGAAAGCGGGGATCGGCTCCACCCTCAACATGCGTGCTCCTATGTCCAAGCGTCCGATTATAGATTGGGAAAACTGGCTGGCCTCCCCGCCCGGCCAGTACATGCTGCGCTGGGAGGAAGGCCAGTACGACCGCACCGTGGCCGACATCTTCGGCTATCACGCGATCCAGCTCGGCATGCCGGTGCTGGACACCCTGCGCGAGAACCGCATGCCGTTCGGCGGCCTGGCGCTGGACGCCCGCAGCGGCCCGCACGGCCCGCGCGCCGCGGAGACGGGCAGCGCCCCCGGTGCCCAGGTACTGTGCCGCTTCGACGAGCTGCCCTTCGATACGCAGAGCCTCGACCTGGTCACGCTGCCCCACGTGCTCGAATTCTCCGAGGATCCCCACGAGGTACTGCGCGAGGTCTCGCGCGTACTGATGCCCGAGGGGCGCGTGGTGGTGTCCTGCTTCAATCCGATGAGCCTGTGGGGCGCGCGCCAGGGCCTGAACCGGCTCGGCGCCGATCCCTTCCTGCCGACCGACGCCCAGTCGATCGGCTTCGTTCGCATCAAGGACTGGCTCAAGCTGCTCGGCTTCGATATCATCCGCGGCCGCTTCGGCTGCTATTGTCCGCCCTACCGCACCGACCGCTGGCTGCAGCGCGCCGCGTTCATGGAGAAGGCCGGCGATCGCTGGTGGCCAATCTTCGGCGCGGTCTATATGCTGTCGGCGGTCAAGCGCGTGCGCAACATCCGCCTGGTCGGGCCGGCCTGGAAGACGCCCAAGGCCGCGCTGGCGCCGGTGGCAGCCCCGGTCGCCACGCCCAACGGCACGCACGGCAAGGCGCCCGGCGAAGAGAAGTAACGAAAGTCGGGGCCAGCGCCGCGGCCCCGCCCCGCCCGCTGCCGAGCCCGTGCCGGCCCGGCACTGAATCCAACCTTGTCCGCCCCGGCGGACGCCCGGCCCGCGGCGCCGTCCCGCCGCACCGGTTCCCAACCTTCATCGATGCAAGAAGTCACGATCTATTCCGATGGCGCCTGCAAAGGCAATCCCGGCCCCGGCGGCTGGGGCGCCGTGCTCGTCGCCAATGGCCACGTCAAGGAGCTGTTCGGCGGCGAGGCCAATACCACCAACAACCGGATGGAGCTGACCGCCGTCATCGAGGCGCTGCGCGCGCTGAAGCGGCCGTGCAAGGTGCAGGTCTGGACCGATTCGCAATACGTGCAGAAAGGCATCTCCGAATGGATCCGCGGCTGGAAGGCGCGCGGCTGGAAGACCGCCGAGAAGAAACCCGTCAAGAACGCCGACCTGTGGCAGGCGCTCGACGCCGCTGCCGCCGAGCACGACGTCACCTGGCACTGGGTGCGCGGCCACAACGGCCACCCGGGCAATGAACGGGCCGACGCGCTGGCCAATCGCGGTGTCGCCTCCCTCACCGGCGCCCAGGTTGAGTAGAATGCCCGCCATGCGACAAATCGTACTGGACACCGAAACCACGGGCCTGAACGCCGCCACCGGCGACCGGCTGATCGAAATCGGCTGCGTCGAGCTGGTCAACCGGCGGCTGACCGGACGCAACCTGCATTTCTATATCAACCCGGAGCGCGACATCGACGCCGGCGCGATTGCGGTGCACGGCCTGACGGTCGAATTCCTGGCGGACAAACCCAAGTTCGCCGAGGTCGTCCACGAGATCCGCGATTTCGTCCAGGACGCCGAGCTGATCATCCACAACGCCGCGTTCGACCTGGGCTTCCTCGACATGGAATTCCAGCGGCTCGGCCTGCCGCCGTTCCGCAAGCATGTCGGCAGCGTGATCGATACGCTGCTCGAAGCGCGCCAGATGTTCCCCGGCAAGCGCAACTCGCTCGACGCCCTGTGCGAACGCCTGGGCGTCAGCAACGCGCACCGCACGCTGCACGGCGCGCTGCTGGATGCGGAGCTGCTGGCCGAGGTCTACCTGGCGATGACGCGCGGCCAGAACTCGCTGGTGATCGACATGATGGACGCCAGCGCGGGCGCCGGCCCGGCCGCGGTCGCCACCGCCGACCTGTCCGCGCTGCGCCTGCCGGTGCTGGAGCCGAGCGAGGACGAACTGGCGGCCCACGCCGCGGTGCTCAAGGACCTCGACAAGGCCAGCGGCGGCAAGACGGTATGGCAGGAGGCGCCGCCGCTGGAAGAGGCGGCATGACGCCCTGCCGCCACGGGCTGCAGGTAGGATCGAGGTAGCGCCGCAACGCAAAAAATTCGCCGAAGGGCTTTACAAGATACAAAGGTCCTGACATAATCTCGCTTTCTCTGCTGCACGGCAGTTCAAGCGCAGCGGCAGGGGTGGTTAGCTCAGCGGTAGAGCACTGCCTTCACACGGCAGGGGTCACAGGTTCAATCCCTGTACCACCCACCAGAATACGAAAAGCCAGCCTTGCGCTGGCTTTTCTCATTTCCGGGGTCGGGGCGCACGATCCTGCGATTTCTGCCCCCCTTCTACCCTCTCCCCTGCAATCGGTCCGATGCCGCAATTTGCCATTGCGACCTGGACTCCGATCCTCACTTGACCGATGGGCCACGCAACGAAAGCCGTGGCACCGCGCGGTCCGCAGCGCCCAAATCGCCGGGTTACGGCACCCACCCCGGCAATTCCGCCGCCTGCCGTATCCAGTCGCCTACCTGCTTCTCGTCGATCTCGTCGGCTTCGTAAATGTCGAGATATCGGGTATTCGGGTCCTTCGATTCGCCGGGCGGCAGCGGGCGCAGCGACGATCCCTTGAAAAAGGCCACCTTCACGTATCGCGTGAAGCAATGGAAGCTGAGAAACCAGCCCTGCCCCTCCACGCCATAGAACGGCGAATTCCATTTCACTGCCTTGCGCACGTCCGGCACGGTGCGCACGATCAGCGCGTCGAGTCGTCGCCCGAGGTCGCGCTTCCAGCCGGGCATGGCAGCGATGTAGGCCTGCACCGGGCCATCGCCGTCGCCCTTCGGGATTTGAGGATTGCCGCCTGAGAGCAGGACCGGCTTTCCGTCGGGCGGCGATTTTGCTGCGGGTTTCCCGGCCGCCTTTGCTGTCGGTTTCGCGGCCGGCTTCGCCGCGGCCTTCGCCGTGGTCTTCACCGCGGCCGTCACCTCGGTCTTCACGTCGATTTTCTCCCCGGCCTTCCCCGCTTTCGTGGATGTCTTGTTTGCCATCGTCTTCCCTCCCAGCGCGACGCGCGTCCGGCACTGAACCGGTCCGATCCTAGGTCAAACACCTGGAGCCAACAAGCCAGCCCCGCTCGAAGGTCCTGCGCCCCCCACCAATCGGGAATGGCGGCCACCGCGGCCTGCCTCTAAGATTGCCGCGCCCCGGTGCAATGCCAGGGCGCCATCCCGATAAAAAACAAAGACAACCCTTCGAGAAATCCATGAACAAGACCCTGCTGATTGCCTCCCTGGCACTGGCGCTCGCCGCTTGCGGCGGTGGCGGCGGAGACGATGACGGCCCGGCTCCGCAGCCGGCCACCTCCCCTGCGGAAGGCCTGTACACGGGCAAGACTTCGGCGAACCAGGACATCGCCGGCCTCGTGCTCGACGATGGCACCTACTACATGATCTACACCTCGTTGGCGCCGGTCTCGCTCGGCGTGGTCCAGGGCAAGCTGAATGCCGCCAATGGCAGCTTCACGTCGAACGACGGCAAGGATTTCAGCGTGTCGTCGCGCGGCATCTTCGACGTGGCGGTCAACGGCACCTACGCGACCAAGGGGAACCTGAACGGCACCGTCCGCTATCCGGCAACGGGCCAGACCGCGACCTTTACCAGCACCTACGACAAGAACTACGAACTGACGCCGTCGCTGGCGACGCTGGCCGGCACCTACACCGGTACGTCGGTGATTCCGGAGGGCGGCGAGTCGGCGACCATTACGGTGGCCACTTCGGGCACGATCAGCGGCGCGGGCGCGTCCGGCTGCCGCATCGAAGGCGTGGCCAAGCCGCGCGCGCGTGGCAACGCCTACGACATCACCGTGACGTTCGGTCCGTCGCCGTGCGCCCGCCCGGGGCAGAAGATGAGCGGCGTCGCGTATTACAGCGCGGAAGACCGCGGCCTGATCGCCGCCGGCACGACTTCGGACCGGTCGGCGGGCGTGCTGTTTGTGGGTACGCGATAACGGGTAGAGGCACGCGCAGCAGGGCCATGCCGCCGCGCCCCAGGCGGCATGGCGCATCGCGTTGGCGTGGGCGGCCACGGTGTATCCCAAGCGGGCTTAGCGGGTCTGCTGCTGACGAAAGGCCCCTTCCAGCAATCCCAGCATGCGGCGCGCCGCTTCGGTCAGCACGCGCCCCTTCCTGACGATGACGCGCGTCTTCGCCGCCTCGAGCGCCGTATTGCCGCTCCGGATAGCCACCAGCTCTCCGCGCGCGAGTTCCTCGGCCACGGCGCTGCTGGACAGAAAAGTCACGCCGAGTCGTTTCATCACGAAACGCTTGAGCAAGGCAATCGAGCCGGAAGTGAATGCCGGATCCAGCGCAATGCCCTCGGCGAACTCGCCCAGGCGAATCAACTGATGCAGTCCGAATCCGGGTGCCATGATGGCAACCGGATAATCAGCGGCCTCGCGCAGCGTGGGCGTGCCGTCGTGTTTCGTCAGCGGATGGCCGGGCCAGGTCACGATACAGACCGGCTGGCTGCATTCGCCAACGACTTCGATGTCTGCCTGTGCGGGCGCGTTCATCACCACGCCGATATGCGCCTCGTCCGTGGCGATCCTGGCCACGGCATCGGCCGCACTGGCCAGTTCGACGGCGACCTGCACCCCGGGGTATTGCCTGCAGAAGACGTCGATCACGCCATTCATCAGCAGGTCCACATATCCCTCGCCCACCAGCAGCCGCAGCGTGCCGCGCCGCAAGCCCGCCAGTTCGTCGATGCGCTCGCGCAGGGCCTCTTCGCTGGCGAGCCGGTTGCGGCAGTGCTCGAGCACCAGGGCCGCGGCATCGGTCGGCACGATGCCCCTGCCCTTGCGCTCGAACAAGGCCACGCCGAGCTCCTGCTCCAGTTGCTGGATCTGCCGGCTCACCACGGACGGTTCGACGTTGAGCCGGTCCGCCGCGCCGCGCACCGACCCGCAGGTCGCCGCCTCGTAGAAATATCCCAGCCGCTTGTCGCCCAGCTTGACCATGCCGATCTCCCGATTCCCTCCATCGTTGACCTCAAGACAACGATATTCGCCGAAATCATACATTGATCGAACAAAGGTCGGCGGCCAGTATTGCACTCCTGATCGGGCAACTCAGAACAGGAGCAACCAACCATGTCGACAGCGGACCTCTGCCAGGTCGAACACCTGACGGCACAGGCCGGGGCGTTGGCCGATATCCGGCGACGCATTCACCAGCACCCCGAACTGGCCTACGCCGAACACGCGACCGCTTCGCTGGTCGCGCAATTGCTGACCGAATGGGGCTATGAAGTGGCGACCGGCATTGCCGGCACGGGGGTGGTCGCCAGCCTGAAGGCCGGCACCAGCGACCGGAGCATCGGCATCCGCGCCGACATGGATGCGCTGCCGATCCAGGAGGCCACGGGCCTGCCCTACGCAAGCCGGACTGCCGGCGTCATGCACGCGTGCGGACACGATGGCCACACGGCGATCCTGCTCGGCGCGGCCCAGTACCTGGCCCAGCACCGTGGCTTCGACGGCACGGTCCGCCTCTACTTCCAGCCCGCCGAAGAAGCTGGGGTCGGCAGCGGTGCGCAACGGATGATCGCCGAAGGCCTGTTCGAACGGTTTCCCTGCGATGCCGTATTCGGCCTGCACAACCATCCCGGCCAGCCGGCCGGCAGGTTCCTCTTTCGCAGCGGGCCGTTCATGGCTTCGGGCGACAAAGTCACCGTCACCGTCATCGGCAAGGGCAGTCATGCGGCGCGGCCGCACCTGAGCGTGGATCCCATCGTGGTGGCGTCGAGCATCGTCATGGCCTTGCAGACGATCGTGTCCCGCAACGTCGATCCTGCTGCGGCAGCGGTGGTCACGGTCGGCGTGCTGCAGGCGGGCACCGCGAACAACGTGATTCCCGCGTCGGCGACGCTCGAGCTCAGCGTCCGTGCATTCGACCCCAAGGTGCGGGAACGGCTGCGGGCGCGCATCGAAGCGCTGGTCCAGGCGCAGGCGCAGAGCTATGGCGCCACCGCCGAAATCGACTACGTCCTCGGCTATCCGGTGGTCGTCAACACAGAGCGCGAGACCGCCTTCGCCATCGAGGTGGCCCGCGAACTGGTCGGCAGCGATAACGTGGATCCCCACTTCGAACCGGTCATGGCGAGCGAGGACTTTGCCTTCCTGTTGCAGCAACGGCCGGGATGTTTCCTTCGGCTCGGCAACGGCGTCGGCGATGGCATTGGCGAAGGCGGCTGCATGGTGCATAACCCGCGCTATGACTTCAATGACGCGACGCTGCCGATTGGCGCGGCATTCTGGGCCCGGCTGGTTCAGCGCTATCTGGCGGCCCCGCTCTCTCCCACTCTCTCTCTTCCGAAGATCGACGTATGAAGTCCACTGCCCGTATCGTCCTGACCGCGCTGGCGCTGACTGCCCCGCTGATCGCCACCGCCGAGCCCGCCTATCCCTCCAAACCCGTCAAGATCGTGGTCGGCTATGCGCCGGGCGGTTCCGCCGATGCCGCTGCGCGGCTGCTGGCGAACCAGCTGTCGGTCCGGATGCGACAACCGTTCGTCGTGGAGAATCGCCCCGGCGCCGCGAGCAGCATTGCGGCGAGCGGCGTGGCGCGCTCGGCCCCGGATGGCTACACGCTGTTCCTCGGCTCGAATGCCAATGCCATCAACGCGACGCTGTACAGGAAGCTGCCGTTCGACATCCGCAAGGACTTTGCCCCCGTCGCGCTGGTTACCAGCTTTCCCAACGTGATGGTGGTCAATCCTGCGCTGCCGGTGAAGACCGTGGGCGAGTTCATCGCCTATGCCAAGGCACATCCGGGCACGGTCAACTTCGCGTCGTCCGGAATCGGCTCGTCCACGCACCTGTCGGCGGAAATGTTCAAGTCGATGGCGGGCATCAAGATGGAGCACATCCAGTACAAGGGCAGCGCTCCGGCGCTGACCGACCTGATGGCGGGGCAGGTGCAGGTGATGTTCGACAATGCGCCGTCGGTACTGCCGTTCATTCGCAGCGGCAAACTGCGCGCTCTCGCGGTGACGAGCGCGCAGCCGCAGCCGTTCGCGCCGCAGTTGCCGACGATCGCGGGCGCCGGGCTGCCCGGCTTCGAAGTGAAATCGTGGTATGGCCTGTTCGCGCCTGCCGACACGCCGCCGGCCGTCGTGCAGGCGCTGAATCAGCAGGTCAATGCCGCCTTGCAGGACCGGTCGATGCGCGACCAGCTGGCCACGCTCGGTGCCAGTCCGGAGGGCGGCACGCCGGAAGCCATGCGAAAGCATGTCGAGCAGGAAGTCACGAAGTGGGCCGCCGTCATCCGGCAGTCCGGCGCGACGGCAGAGTAGAAGGCCGTTGCGCGAAACGGGCCGTTGCACGAAACGGGCCGTTGCACGAAACGGGCCGTCACGCGGAAAGCGGGCCCTCAGCCGGGGCCGCGCCCGCGGCGGGCTTGCACTACGCCCCAGCGGCCGCCGGCGCGCCTACCGCTACCCTGCCGGTCACCTGATCGATGGCCCCGATCACCTCCGGCACGTCCGGCACCACGCCTTCATTGCCGATGGACACCGCCCGGCCGGGCTCCGAAATGCCGAAGTGCTCGCGCGACGTCGCGGTGAACAGCATCACCGACGGCTTGCCCAGTGCATGGGCGAGGTGGACGAAGCCGGTGTCGGTGCCGATCACCAGGTCCGCGGCGGCGACGCGCTGCGCGCATTCGGTGATCGTCATCTTCGGCAGTACCTCGGCGTCCGGGATGCCGCGCGCCAGCACTTCGGATTGCTGCTTTTCCGCCGGCGAGCCCCAGGGCAGTTGCACGCGGTACCCGCGGGCGGTCAGTTCGCGGCCGACCGCGATCCAGCGTTCGGGCGGCCATTTCTTGATCTCGAGCGAGGTCGCGTGGAACAGCATCGCGCGCGGTACGCCGTCGGTATTGAGCGGCGCGGCCGGAGCCGGGATGCGCAGTTCGTAGTGTTCCTTCGGGTCGAGTTCGTAGCCAAGCGCCTTGGCGGCGACCAGGCGCATCTTGTGGCGGGCGGTGGCGTCGCCGTGCGGCGCGAAGATGTCGGTGTAGAACATCTCGGCGCGGGCTTCGCCCAGGTGTTTGGCGGCGTAGCCGAAGCGGCGGCGCGTGCGGGCCAACCAGCCGACGATGGCACTCTTGTAGACGCCATGCACGTCCAGCACCACGTCGTACTTTTCACGGCGCAGTTCGCGCACCGCGGCGAGGATCGCGCGCAGGTCCTTCCATTGCTTCGACTTCTTGTAGCCGCGCAGCGGGGGCGAAATCACGCGGTCGACGCCGACCGTCCAGCGGGGAATATCGGCGCAGGAGGCGTCGGCGACCCAGTCGATCTTGGCCTCGGGATAGGCGTGCCGCAGATCCCAGATCAGCGGCAGCGTGTGTGCCATATCGCCGAGGGAGGTGATCTTGATAACCAGGATGCGCTTCATGGGTGCAGGAACGGGCCTTCGCCGCGGGGCTGAGTTTTGCGAAGGCCGTAGTATGCACCAGAGGCTGGCGGGTCAACGTTTCGGGACGTAACGGGGAAATTGGACCGGGGGGAAGGCGAGCGGCTGCCCTCTCCCCCGGCCCCTCTCCCGCGGGCGGGAGAGGGGAGAACGACATCGGCAAGACCGGGCCGAACCGGCCAGGCCAACCAGGTCAGGCCCAGCCCACCCAGGCCGAGCCCGCCCAAACCAGCTAGCCCGGCCCGCCACCCAGGCAGCCAGACGAATCCGACGAGACAGTCCGGCCAGACGAGCCGAGGGGCCCGTCCGGCGCCATCTCACCGCACCTTGCCCTCCTTCCAGGCCTGCAGCAGCTTCTCATAGGCGATCGTCTCGCCCTTCGGCTTCTCGTTGGCCAGCTTCTTCCACGGCGCGTGCTCGTCCGACAGCCACTTGGCCGCATCGCCCTTGGGGTTGAGCTTCGGCGCGCAGGTCGCCATGCCCGCGCGCTGCAGCCGCGCCATCACCTGATCCATCTCCTCGGCCAGGCTGTCCATCGCGGCCTGCGGGGTCTTCTCGCCGGTCACCGCCGTGGCAACGTTCTTCCACCACAGCTGCGCGAGCTTCGGATAGTCGGGGACGTTGGTGCCGGTCGGCGTCCACGCCACGCGTGCCGGGCTGCGGTAGAACTCGATCAGCCCGCCATACTTGGCCGCGTTCTTGGTCAGGTACTCGTGGTTGATGTCGCTGTCGCGGATGAACGTCAGCCCGGTCAGCGACTTCTTCAGCGACACGGTCTTCGAGGTCACGAACTGGGCGTAGAGCCACGCGCCGGCCAGGCGGTTCGGATCGGTCTTCTTGAAGAAGGTCCACGAGCCCACGTCCTGGTAGCCGTTCTGCATGCCCTGCTTCCAGTACGGGCCATACGGCGACGGCGCCATGCGCCACTTCGGCGAGCCGTCCGCGTTGACCACCGGCAGCCCCTTCTTGGTCATGTCGGCGGTGAAGGCGGTGTACCAGAAGATCTGCTGCGCGACCTGCCCCTGCGCCGGCACCGGGCCGGCCTCGGAGAAGGTCATGCCCATCGCCTGCGGCGGCGCGTACTTCTTCATCCAGTCGACGTACTTGGTCAGCGCGTAGACCGCCGCCGGGCTGTTGGTGGCGCCGCCGCGCGCGACCGAGGCGCCGACCGGCGTGCACTTGTCCGCGGCCACGCGGATGCCCCACTCGTCGACCGGCATGCCGTTGGGCAGTCCCTTGTCGGCGGTGCCGGCCATCGACAGCCACGCATCGGTAAAGCGCCAGCCCAGCGACGGATCCTTCTTGCCATAGTCCATATGGCCGTAGACCTTCTTGCCGTCGATCTCCTTGACGTCGTTGGTGAAGAAGTTGGCGATGTCCTCGTAGGCGGACCAGTTGGTCGGCACGCCAAGGTCATAGCCGTACTTGGCCTTGAACTTCTCCTGCAAGTCCTTGCGCGCGAACCAGTCGGCGCGGAACCAGTAGAGGTTGGCGAACTGCTGGTCCGGCAGCTGATACAGCTTGCCGTCCGGCGCGGTGGTGAACTTGGTGCCGATAAAGTCCTTGATGTCGAGGTCCGGATTGGTGAATTCCTTGCCGGCGCCGTTCATGTAGTCGGTCAGCGGCAGGATCGCGCCATAGCGATAGTGCGTGCCGATCAGGTCCGAATCGGAGATCCAGCCGTCGTAGATTGACTTGCCCGACTGCATCGATGTCTGCAGCTTCTCGACCACGTCGCCTTCCTGGATCAGGTCGTGATTGACCTTGATGCTCGTGATCTCCTCGAAGGCGCGCGCCAGCGTCTTGGCCTCGTACTCGTGCGTGGTGATGGTCTCGGACACCACGTTGACCTGCGTCACGCCCTTGGCCTTGAGCTTGGCGGCCGCGTCGATGAACCACTTCATCTCGGCCAGCTGCTTGTCCTTGGCCAGCGACGACGGCTGGAATTCGTTGTCGATCCACTTCTTCGCCTCGGCCTCTCCCGCCCAGGCGGCATGGCCGCAGGCGAGCGCGGCGGCCACCGCCACCAGCTTCACCGCAAGCCTTGCCCGTTGCTTCAGCGCTGTCATCGATGTCTCCTCGAATGGTCCTTCCCGCTAGCGTTGCGGGTCGCGGCCGGGGAAGGATTGAGCCGCGCTACCTGCGAATACCAACCAAAATCACCCAAATCACCCAAATCACCCAAATCACCCAAGCACCCAATGCACCTCTGAACCTCGGCAATACAAGCCGGACATCCGCCCGGAAAACCCGCCCGCGGGCTCACCCCTTGCGCATCACCAGCGCCAGCACCGCCATCGACACCACAAAGCTGATCCACACCGACGGCTCCTCCGGCAGCGAGAACCAGTTCATCATCGCCTCGCCGAGGCCCACCCATGCAAGGTTGATCCACGCCGCGCACATCAGGCCGATGAACAGCCGGTCGCCGCGCGTGGTGGCGATCGGTAGCCAGCCCTTGCGCAGGCGCGTCGGCGAGCGCAGCTCCCAGATCGTCATGCCGATCAGCATCAGCACCACGCAGACGAAGAACACCGCGACCGGCGTGGTCCACACCATCCAGCCGAACATGGCCGTCGTTTCCATCGCCACCCCCGCTCAGACGCGGCCCATCGCGAAGCCCTTCGCGATGTAGTGCCGCACGAACCAGATCACGATGCCGCCGGGCACGATGGTCAGCACGCCCGCCGCGGCCAGCACGCCCCAGTCCATGCCCGACGCGGACACCGTGCGTGTCATCGTCGCCACGATCGGCTTGGCGTCGACCGAGGTCAGCGTGCGCGCCAGCAGCAGCTCGACCCAGCTGAACATGAAGCAGAAGAACGCCGCGACGCCGACGCCGGCCTTGATCAGCGGCAGGAAGATCGTCAGGAAGAAGCGCGGGAACGAATAGCCGTCGACATAGGCGGTCTCGTCGATCTCGCGCGGCACGCCGGACATGAAGCCCTCCAGGATCCACACCGCCAGCGGCACGTTGAACACCAGGTGGGCGAGCGCGACGCCAAGGTGCGTGTCCATCAGCCCGACGCTGGTATAGAGCTGGAAGAACGGCAGCAGGAACACCGCCGGCGGCGTCATCCGGTTGGTCAGCAGCCAGAAGAACACGTGCTTGTCGCCGATGAACTGGTAGCGCGAGAACGCATACGCGGCGGGCAGCGCCACGGTGACCGAAATCACGGTGTTCAGCGCGACATAGATCAGCGAGTTGATATAACCCGAGTACCAGGACGAATCGGTGAAGATGGTGCGGTAGTGCTCCAGCGTGAACTGCGCCGGCCACAGCGACAGCGTCGACAGGATCTCGTCGTTGGTCTTGAACGACATGTTGAGCATCCAGTAGATCGGCAGGATCGCAAAGAGCAGATAGACCAGCAGGAAGGCGGCGCGCCACCAGCCGCCGCGCGAGGCCGGGTCATGCATCGGGGAACCTCCTCCGCGACGGTGCCCGCGCGCTGCATCCAGTTGTAGAGCACGAAACACAGCAGCAGGATGATCAGGAAATAGACGATCGAGAACGCCGCGGCCGGGCCGAGGTCGAACTGCCCCACCGCCTTCTGCGTCAGGTATTGCGACAGGAAGGTGGTGGCGTTGCCGGGGCCGCCGCCGGCCAGCACGAAGGGCTCGGTGTAGATCATGAAGCTGTCCATGAAGCGCAGCAGCACCGCGATCATCAGCACGCCGCGCAGCTTGGGCAGCTGGATATGGCGGAATACCGCCCAGCGCGAGGCGCCGTCGATCTGCGCGGCCTGGTAGTAGGCGTCGGGAATCGCGCGCAGGCCGGCGTAGCACAGCAGCCCGACCAGCGGCGTCCAGTGCCAGACGTCCATCACCAGCACCGTCAGCCACGCGTCCAGCGCGTTGCCGGTGTAGTTGTAGTCGAAGCCCAGCCCCGCCAGCGCGGCGCCGAGCAGGCCGATGTCGGTGCGGCCGAAGATCTGCCAGATGGTGCCGACCACGTTCCACGGAATCAGCAGCGACAGCGCCACGATCACCAGCACGGCCGACGCCTTCCAGCCGCGCGCCGGCATCGACAGCGCCAGCAGGATGCCCAGCGGAATCTCGACCAGCAGCACCGCCAGCGAGAACCCCAGCTGCCGCAGCAGCGCGTCGTGCAGTTCGCCGTCGCGCAGCACCGCGCGGAACCATTCGGTGCCGACGAACACGCGCCGCTCCGGCGAGATGATGTCCTGCACCGAGTAGTTGACGATGGTCATCAGGGGCAGGATCGCCGAGAACGCGACGCAGACGACCACCGGCAACACCAGCAGCCACGCCTTCTGGTTGATCGGCTTCATCGGACCAGCTCCTCGTCGACGTAATAGCAGGTATGGCGGTGGAAGACCGAGAACCACGCGGTCTCGCCGGGCCGCAGCGCGGCGGCCTCGTCGCCGAGCCGGGCGCGCAGCAGCGGGGAACCATCGGCGCCAACGATGCCATTGGTGCCAACGATGCCATCGGTTCCCTCGACGCCTGCGCCGCCAGCGTGGTCCTGCAGCCGCGCGGCCGCGATCCAGTAGGTGCCGATGTCCTGCGTGCGCTCGATCACCGCGGGCACCGCCTGTTCGTCGTCGGGCCGGGCGAGGCGCAGGTATTCGGGCCGCACGCCGATCTTGAACGCGCCGGCCGCCTGCAGCCGCTGCGCGATGGCCTCGTCCGCCGGCGGCGCATAGCGTCGTCCGGCCAGTTCGATCCAGCCGTCGCGCCAGCACGCCGGCAGGAAGTTCATGCCGGGCGAGCCGATGAAATGCCCCACGAACGTATGCGCGGGCCGCTCGAACAGCGCGTCCGCGGTGCCGACCTGCACCGCCTTGCCGCGCGACATCACCACCACCTGGTCGGCGAAGGTCAGCGCCTCGGTCTGGTCGTGCGTGACGTAGATCAGCGTCAGATGGAATTCGCGGTGGATCTGCTTGAGCTTGCGCCGCAGCTGCCATTTGAGGTGCGGGTCGATCACCGTCAACGGCTCGTCGAACAGGATGGCGGCGACATCGTGCCGCACCAGCCCGCGCCCCAGCGAGATCTTCTGCTTGGCATCGGCCGACAGCCCGCTGGCCTGGCGGTCGAGCACGGCCGACAGGTCCAGCATCTCGGCCACCTGCCCCACCCGCTCGCGCACCTGTGCCGCCGGCACGCCGCGGTTGCGCAGCGGGAAGGCCAGGTTCTGCCCGACGGTCATGGTGTCGTAGATCACCGGGAACTGGAACACCTGCGCGATATTGCGCGCCTGCGGCGAGTCGCCAGTGACGTCGCGCCCGTCGAACGACACGGTGCCCTGCGACGGCCGCAGCAGTCCCGAGATGCAATTCAGCAGCGTGGTCTTGCCGCAGCCCGACGGCCCGAGCAACGCATAGGCGCCGCCGTCGTCGAAAGTAAAGCGCAGCGGCAGCAGCGCATAGTCCTCGTCGCTGCGCGGATTGGGCCCGTAGGCGTGGGCCAGGTCCAGGTCGATGCGGGCCATGGCCTCAGTTCCCCTGCCCGTTGCCGCGCCGCAGATGCTGGCGGCGCGGTGCGCGAACGCAGCGGCCCTGCGCATCGAACAGATAGAGCTGGGACGGATCGAGGCGCAGCGTCACCGTCTCGCCGAGCGCCAGTTCCAGCACGCCGGGCACCTGTGCCACCAGGTTGCCGACCGCGGTGTCGACGTGCACGAAGGTATCGGAGCCGGACAGCTCGGCCAGCGCGACGCGGCCCGGCAGCGGCACGCCTTCGCGCGCGCGAGGCACGCCGACGGCGAGCTCGTCGTGCCGGTCGGAGACGCCATCGAGCCACAGCGTGCCGGCGCGCACGCCGACGGTGACCGGCCCGGCATAGCCTTGCAGCGCATCGCCGGCACGATCGGCGGGGCCGCCGACGGCGCCGTTGCCGCTAATGGCGCTGCTGATGGCGCCGTCATCGGGCCGCAGCGCCACCTCGATGCCGTCCGGCAGATGCACGGCGCCGTCGCGCCATTCGCCCGCGATCAGGTTCATCGGCGGATCGCTGAACGCGCGCGCTACGCGCAGCGAGTCGGGATAGTGGAAGACCTCGGCCGTCGGCCCGTATTGCAGCAGCTCGCCGGCATCGAGCACCGCGGTATGGCCGCCGAGCAGCAGCGCCTCGGCCGGCTCGGTGGTCGCGTAGATCACGGTGGCGTCGCCCTGCGCGAACAACTGGGCCAGTTCCTCCCGCAGTTCCTCGCGCAGCTTGTAGTCGAGGTTGACCAGCGGCTCGTCCAGCAGCATCAGCGGCGCGCCCTTGGCCAGCGCCCGCGCCAGCGCAACGCGTTGCTGCTGGCCGCCGGACAGCTCGGCGGGATGGCGCTCGAGCAGATGGTCGATATGCAGCCGCGCGGCCAGTGCGCGCACCTGCCGGTCGATCTCCGCGGCGCCGCGCAGCCGCAGCGGCGAGGCGATGTTGTCGAACACGGTCAGCGACGGGTAATTGATGAACTGCTGGTAGACCATCGACACATTGCGCTGGCGTACCGGCATGCCGGTCACGTCTGCGTCGTCGACCAGCACGCGCCCCGCGCTGGGGCGGTCGAGCCCGGCCATCACCCGCATCAGCGACGTCTTGCCGGCCTGCGTCGCCCCGAGCAGGATCGTCACCGCGCCCGGGACCGGCGCCAGCGACATCGGATAGAGATGGACCTGCGAACCTGCCTGCTGCGCGATGCCTTCCAGTCTGAGCTGCATCCGGTCTCCGTCAGGGTTCTGCTGCCCGGCGCGCGGCATCATTCGGCCCGAAGGAAGGTCGCGGGATCAGCGGACACAGAACGGGACGCAAAAGGGAACACCGGCGCGCATCGATTGCTTGCCTGCTCGTTTTAGTAAAGAAGCGAACAAAAAACAATAGTGCAATGCGTCATTTGTTTTCGTTTTTGTTTGAACTAGAATCCCGGCATGACGCTCAATCCCCGCCAGACCGCTCTTCTGGAAGAAGTCCGCAGCCAGGGTTTCGCCTCCATCGAAGAGCTAGCACGCAAGTTCGGCGTGACCCTGCAAACGGTCCGGCGCGACGTCAATCTGCTGGCGGAGAACGGCATGCTGGCGCGCTTTCACGGCGGCGTGCGGATGGATGGCTCGACCACCGAGAACATCGCCTATCGCCAGCGCCAGTCGCTCAATGCCGAAGGCAAGGCGCGCATTGCGCGCGCGGTGGCCGCCGCGGTGCCCGAGGGCTGTTCGCTGATCCTGAACATCGGCACCACGGTCGAGGAGATCGCCCGCGCGCTGGTGCATCACCGCGGCCTGCGCGTGATCACCAACAACCTGCACGTCGCCAATATCCTGGCCGACAACCAGGACTGCGAGGTCATCGTCGCGGGCGGCGTGCTGCGTTCGCGCGACCGCGGCATCGTCGGCGAGGCCACGGTCGAGTTCATCGGCCAGTTCAAGGTCGATATCGGGCTGATCGGCATCTCGGGGATCGAGGCCGACGGCACGCTGCGCGATTTCGATTTCCGCGAGGTCAAGGTCGCGCGCACGATCATCGAGCATTCGCGCGAGGTCTGGCTGGCCGCGGACGCGAGCAAATTCAACCGGCAGGCGATGGTCGAGCTGGCGCACCTGTCGCAGATCGACCGGCTCTTCACCGACGAGCCCTTGCGGGCGCCGTTCGAGCAGATCGTTGCGGACAGCGGGGTGAAGTGTGTGGTGGCGGGGGAATAAGGCCGGAGCCCGGCCTGCGCCCTGCCCCTCTTCCGCTCGGGGGAGAGGGGCAGGGCCGTGCTTACTTGAAGACGACCGTCTTGTGCCCGTTCAGCAGGATGCGATGTTCCGCATGCCACTTGACCGCGCGGGCCAGCGCCACGCACTCGACGTCGCGGCCGACCGCGGTCAGCTGGTCCGGGTCCATGCTGTGGTCCACGCGCTCGATCTCCTGCTCGATGATCGGGCCCTCGTCGAGGTCGGCGGTCACGTAGTGGGCCGTCGCGCCGATCAGCTTGACCCCGCGATCATGCGCCTGGTAGTAAGGCTTGGCGCCCTTGAAGCTGGGCAGGAAGGAGTGGTGGATATTGATCGCGCGGCCCTCGAGCTTGCGGCACAGGTCGTTCGACAGCACCTGCATGTAGCGCGCCAGCACGACCAGGTCGATCTTCTGGTCCTGCACCACCTCGAACACCTTGGCCTCCTGCGCCGCCTTCTGTTCGGCCGATGCGTTCATCAGCGGCAGATGGAAGAACGGAATGTCGTAGGACGCGGCCAGCTGGTAGAAATCGCGGTGGTTCGACACGATCGCGGCGATCTCGACCGGCAGCTGCCCGCTCTTGGCGCGGAACAGCAGGTCGTTCAGGCAATGGCCGATGCGCGACACCATGATCATCACGCGCGGCTTGATCGCGGCATCGAACAGCTCCCACTGCATCGAGAACTGCTCGCCGACCGGCGCGAACGCGCTCTTGAGCGTGCCCAGCTCCGGACCGCCCGGGGCCGCGGTGAAATGCACGCGCATGAAGAAGCGGCCGGTGTACTCGTCACCGTACTGGTCCGAATCGACGATATTGCAGCCGTGCTGGAACAGCAGTCCCGAAACGGCGTGCACGATGCCCGGCTGATCGGGGCACGAAATGGTCAGAATAAAGCCTGGATTGCTCATCGTTGGTGTTCTCTGGAGGGGGCGCGTCCGGCGGGCCGGCCGCCTTGCAGGGCCTCGTACGGGGTCCGGTACGGCGAGCTCGCGCTAGGCGGCGAAGCCCGGTACCGGCGGCGCCCAGCCGCGCCGGCGCAGCGCACAGAGCGTCACCAGCGTGGCATCGAGCGTCATCGCGCCATCCGCCATGATAGCAAGGGCGGCGTCCGGCCCCACCAGCCGGTGCTCGGCGACCTCGCCGTCGCGGTTGTGCGGCACGAAGTCGGCCGGCAGTTCCAGGTCGTACAGATAGACCGTTTCCCACTGCACGCCCTCGTCGATTTCGCGCAGCACCTGCACCTCGCCATGGGCCTGCGCCTGGGCCGCGAGCCACGGCGCAATGCCCGATTCCTCGTCGCATTCGCGCACCAGCGTAGCCAGCGGGTCGCTGCCGTGGGGCATGCCGCCGGCGACCAGGTTGTCCCACATGCCGGGATCGACCGCCTTGCTCTCGCTTCGCCGGGCGATCCACAGCGCGCGCTGCCCGGCCACGATGCCGTTCATGTGCGAGGCGAAGGTCAGCAGCCCGAAATAGCGCGCGGCGGCGCGTTCGATCGTCGCGAAGGCCGGGTGAGCAAGCGCCGGCGTGACGGCGAACGGCTCGTCGCGCCAGCCGCGCAGCAGGTTATGCGCGGCCAGCCGGCGGGCCAGCCTGGCCAGTGCCGCGCTGCGGGCCTCGAAGCCCTGCACGTCCGGCAACAACGCGACCGCGTCCGCGCTCTCGGCGCCCAGCACGGCGAAGTCGATGCCCTCCGCTCCTTCGAGCTCGCGCAGCGTCCGCGCATGCCGGCGCGGCAGCCAGCCGACCTGCCGGCCCTCCACGGTCAGCCGCAGATGCTGCGCGGGATCGAAGCGCGAGCGCGCGGCGAGGTTGGCCGCGAGCCTGGTGGCGAGGTCCGCGGCGACGTCGGCGGCAATGTGTTGGGCAAGGTCGAGGGAATCGGACATCGGCATATTGGCGCCCGGCAAGGGCGTTCTCCGTACGGGTCCCGGTACGAAACCACGGAATCATTGAAATCGAAATCAGCAGGATGGCAGCCATGACCGACAGCACGACGCCAGCGCGCGGCGAATACATCCTGGCGCTCGACCAGGGCACCAGCAGTTCGCGGGCAATCCTGTTCGATCATGCCGGCAATGTGGTGCGGATCGCCCAGCGCGAGTTCCGGCAATATTATCCGCAGCCCGGCCATGTCGAGCACGATCCCTACGAGATCTGGCAATCGCAGCTGGCGGTCGCGCACGAGGTGCTGAACGGCGCCGGCGTGTCGGCCGGCCAGATCCGCGCAATCGGCATCACCAACCAGCGCGAGACCGCGGTGCTGTGGGACCGCCGCACCGGCGAGCCGGTCGGCCGCGCACTGGTCTGGCAGGACCGCCGCACCGCGCCGATGTGCGAAGCGCTGCAGCGGGACGGCCATGGCGAGCGCTTCCGCGCGAAGACCGGCCTGGTCATCGACGCCTATTTCTCCGGCACCAAGCTGCGCTGGATGCTCGACCACTACGACGGCGCGCGCGAGCGCGCGGCACGCGGCGAGCTGGCCTTCGGCACCGTCGACAGCTGGCTGATCTGGCAGCTGACCGATGGCGCGCGCCATGTCACCGACGTCTCCAACGCGTCGCGCACGATGCTGTTCAACATCCACGAATTCCGCTGGGACGACGAACTGCTGGCGCTGCTCGACATTCCGCGCAGCCTGCTGCCCGACGTGGTGCCGTCCAGCGGCGAGGTCGCGCGTACCTCGCAACGCGTGTTCGGCGCCGAACTGCCGATCGCCGGCATCGCGGGCGACCAGCAGGCGGCCACGTTCGGGCAGGCCTGCCTGTCGCCCGGCATGGCCAAGAACACCTATGGCACCGGCTGCTTCCTGCTGATGAACACCGGCTCGGCGCCGGTGGTCTCGCAGAACCGGCTGCTGACGACGATCGGCTGGCAGCTTGGCGCGGGCTCCGGCGGCACGGCACAAAGCACGGCGCAAGGCACGACACAAGGCTCGGCGCAAGCCAGCACCCAATACTGCCTCGAAGGCGGTGTCTTCATGGGCGGCGCGACGATCCAGTGGCTGCGCGACGGCCTGCAGATCATCCAGAGCGCACCCGAGGTCGAGCCGCTGGCGCGGCAATGCGACGACACCGGCGGCGTGGTGCTGGTCCCCGCCTTCGCCGGCCTCGGCGCGCCGCACTGGGACGCGTTTGCGCGCGGCACGCTGATCGGCATCACGCGCGGCACGGGTCGTCCGCAGATCGCGCGCGCCGCGCTCGAGGCGATCGCGCTGCAAAGCGTCGACGTGCTGGACGCCATGCAGAAGGACGCCGGCATCGCGCTGGCCGAGCTGCGCGTCGATGGCGGCGCCTCGCGCAGCGACCTGCTGATGCAGATGCAGGCCGATCTGCTGGGCACCGCGGTCGTGCGTCCGCGCGTCACCGAAACCACCGCGCTGGGCGCGGCCTATCTGGCGGGCCTTGCCTGCGGCTTCTGGCGCGACCAGCAGGAACTGGCCAGCCAATGGCAGATCGAACAGCATTTCGAGCCGCGGCTGTCGGCCGATGCACGCGAGAGCCAGCTCGCGCGCTGGCATCGCGCGGTGGAGCGGGCGCGGGACTGGGCGCGGGACGATGCGGCATCGGCCAGTGCCTCGCCGGCCGGCTGAACGTGTTGCCTGAAAGCGCTGATAACCGTCAATCACCGCCAATCACCACCAATAACCACCGGTAACCGACCTTCTCCGACGACCCGCCGACGATCCGCCGACGCGCCGAAGAACCGCCACCACCGATCCGATTCGCACCGCTCTTCCTTGCCATGCAGACACCCAACCCTACCCTGCCCCCGGATCGCGCGGCGCTGCTCGCCACGCTGGAGCGCGAGCGCCGCTGGGACGTGATCGTGATCGGCGGCGGCGCAACCGGGCTCGGCACCGCCGTCGATGCCGCCGCGCGCGGCTATCGCACGCTGCTGCTGGAGGCCGCCGACTTCGCCAAGGGCACCTCTAGCAAGGCCACCAAGCTCGTACACGGCGGCGTGCGCTACCTGGCCCAGGGCAATATCGGGCTGGTGCGCGAGGCCCTGCACGAGCGCGGCATGCTGGCGCGCAACGCGCCGCATCTGGTGTGGCCGCTCGGCTTCGTGGTGCCCGCCTATCAGCTGTTCGACCAGCCCTTCTACGGCATCGGCCTGAAGGTCTACGACATGCTGGCCGGCAGCCGCAACCTGATGGACAGCCGCTGGCTGAACCACCAGGAGGCGCTGGCCGCGGCGCCGACGCTGGCCGAGCATGTCGGCGGCCGCCCGCTGCGCGGCGCGAACCTGTATTTCGACGGGCAGTTCGACGACGCACGCCTGGCGATCGCCCTGATGCGCACGCTGTTCGATCTGGGCGGCATCGCGCTGAACTATGCCCGCGTGAGCGGGCTCGTGATGCAGGCCGGCGTGGTCGGCGGCGTTACCGTGCGCGACGAGCTCGGCGACGCCGAACTGACGCTGCATGCCGAGTGCGTGATCAATGCCACCGGCGTCTGGGTCGACGCGGTGCGGCGCATGGAGGACGAGCGCACGCAGATGATGGTGGCGCCCAGCCAGGGCGTGCACCTGACGCTGCCGCGCAGCTTCCTGCCGGGCGATCGCGCGATCCTGGTGCCCAAGACCGACGACGGCCGCGTGCTGTTCCTGGTGCCCTGGAACGGCCACACGATCGTCGGCACGACCGACACGCCGCGCCGCGACCTGCCGCTGGAGCCGCGCGCCGAGGACGACGACGTCGACTTCATCCTCGAGACGGCGGCGCGCTATCTGTCGCGCGACCCCACTCGCGCCGATGTCACCAGTGTCTGGGCCGGACTGCGCCCGCTGGTCAAGGCGACCGGCGAAAGCTCGACCGCCTCGCTGTCGCGCGAACACACCATCGTGGTATCGAAAGCGGGCCTGATCACGGTGACCGGCGGCAAATGGACCACCTATCGCAAGATGGCCGAGGACGTGGTGGACACCGCGATTCGCCGCCAGATGCTGCGCGCCGCGCCCTGCGTGACCGCCGACCTGCCGCTGCATGGCGCCGGCGCGTGGGCCGGCCAGCAGGCCAACCTGAACGCGCCGGACCGCTACTATGGCGGCGACCTCGGTCTGCTGCGCAGCCTGCCGGGCGCGGACAACGTGATCGCGCCGGAATCGGGCCTGACCGAAGCGCATGTCCGCTTCGCCGCGCGCTACGAATTGGCGCGCAAGGTCGAGGACGTGGTGGCGCGCCGCAACCGGCTGCTGTTCCTCGATGCCCGCGCCGCCGAGGCCGCGGCCCCCCGCGTGGCCGCGATCCTCGCGCAAGAGCTGGGCCACGATGCCGCCTGGCAGCAGGCGGAGATCGACAGTCTGCGCAGCCTCGCGGCAAGCTACCGGCTCGATGGCGGCGCGGGACGTTGAGCGGGACGTTGCGCTTCATGTGCCGGCGCCCCTTCATCGATTGCCTTTTACCGCTTCGCTGCAGGAACCAACCGATATGGCCATGCCCTTCCCCCGTCCGTCCTTTTCCCTTCGCCGCGCCGCGCTGATGCCCTGCGCCGCGCTGATTGCGGCGGTCTCCTTCACCGCGCCGGCACAGGCCCGCCCCGGCATCGATGGCGTACGCTTCGACCCGCCGGTCACCGTGCGCTACCGCTGCGACGGCGGCAAACAGCTGACCGCACGCTATTTCAACAGCCCCGACAACCAGATCGCGATCCTGTGGCTCGACGGCAAGCCGCTGCTGTTCGTCACCGTGCTGAGCGCGTCCGGCGCGCGCTATGCGCATGGCCAGCATGTCTGGTGGACCAGGGGCGACGACGCGATGCTGCAGGACATCACGCAGGGCGAAAACGCGCCTCCCGTCTACGCGAATTGCCACGCGCAGCGATAAGCGCGCCGCGCCAGACGCGCGGAGGGTGGGCGCGGCCATGGTGTCCGAGCGATAATGCGGGTCATCGAATCAGGGAGAACACCATGGACGAGATAGACGATCTGTCCGATCTGCCGATGCCCCGCTTCATCTGGGGCTTCGCCATCGCCACCGGCAAGGGGGGCGAAGTGATGCACGACGAATTCGAGTATCTGACGCATACCCGCAGCCCGCGCTTCACCTGCCGCGTGGTGGAGCTCGAGGACATGCCCACCGAGAGCGACGAGTCCGGCATCGACGGCCGCATCGTCCACTACGACGATCCCGCACGCCTGTTCTACATCACCGATGCCGGCATGGCGCTGGTCAATTTCGAGCTGTTCGACAAGCTGCCCGACCGCCAGAAGCTGAAGAAGGTCTGCGACGAGGCCATCCGCAACTGGATGATCCGCCGCGACTTCCTCGACAGCGAGGATGACGAGGATTGAGCCGCAAACCCGCCGAAAACGGGCCGCAAGGGGCACAGACAGTCGGACACCCGGTCGGCCCAGTCCTACAAACCTAGCGGAGGGGTCCCGACAGTAGGCCCCGCCCCCGCTCCCTATAGTGAAGCCATGGAGTTCACGACAAGGAGCGAAACCATGCCTTATATCCTCGCCTGGTTGCTGGGTGTACCGGCCTTCGTGCTGGTCCTGATCTGGCTGTTCGCGCACTGATCCGCGGACGTGGCCGGCGGCCTCCGCGACCGTCTCGCCGTCGGCCACGCCCCATGTGGCAACGATCCAACGTCCGCCCGCAAGGCGGACGTTTTTATTGCGCGCCGCCATCCCGCCGCAGCGGTCGTCCAAACACATTGGTGTAGACTCCGCCGGACAAGGCGCATCGTATTGCCACAGAGCGCCGCCCCCGCCGCTGCTATCGAGGGGAACATGGCCAGACGGACGCTACACGGGCGTTCATCGTTTATTTGGCATTGATGACGAGGATCTGACCGCCGCCACGCCGCGCCGACGTGGCGCCATGCTGACCCCGGCATGCCTTCTGGCCGCGCTGGCCTTGCCGCCGGCGCACTCCCAACCCGCTTCCCCCGCTACGGCAATCGAAGGCCCGAACAGCAACGGAGGCGCCGCCACGTCCGCCGCCAGCGCCCCGGCCGCAACAGCTGCGCCGGCCGGCACGCCGACGCGCCGCCAGACGCTGACGGTCGCCGAGATGGGCGCCTATGGCCCGATCGCACTGCGCGGACTCGACCCCGAACGCGTGCTCAATGTCGGCATCCGTGCGGACGAGGTCGTCACCAGCGCCACGCTGCGGCTGCACTACACGTATTCGCCCTCGCTGATCTATCCGCTGTCGCATCTGAAGGTCAAGCTCAACGACGAGGTCGTCGCCACGCTGCCGCTCGAAGCGAATCGCGCGGGCCAGCAGGTCACGCGCGAGATTGCGCTGGAGCCGCGGCTGTTTACCGACTTCAATCGCCTGGCGATCGAATTCATCGGCCACTACACCGCGGACCACTGCGAGGACGCCGCGCATTCGGCGCTGTGGACCGATATCAGCGCCAACAGCACGCTGACGTTGACCACCGCCGCGCTGCGGCTGCCGGACAACCTCGCGCTGCTGCCGCTGCCCTTCTTCGATCGCCGCGACAATCGCCGCGTCACCGTGCCGTTCGTGCTCGCCGAGAACGCCGACATGGCGACGCTGCGCGCGGCCGGCGT
>NZ_JCBAJO010000005.1:0-82296 GCF_059772245.1 Cupriavidus sp. R6-3 | reverse complement strand
CTCCGGCATCCGCGAGGGCGGCGAGGCGGTGCGCACGCGGCTGGCGCATGGCCGCTGGCCGGATGGCTTCCACTATGCCCAGCAGGAACTGGGCACCACGGCGGCCTTCGTGGCCGCGCAGCTCGGCGCCCGCGGACCCGCCTACACGCTGTCCACTGCTTGTTCGTCCGGTGCCAAGACGCTGGCGGCCGCGGCGCGGCTGCTGAACGCCGGCATCGCCGATGCCGTGATCGCCGGCGCGGCCGATTCGCTGTGCCCGTTCACGATCGGCGGGTTCAGCGCACTGGCGGCCGTGTCCGCCGCGCGCGCCAACCCATTCTCCGTGCATCGCACCGGCATCAACCTGGGCGAGGGCGCGGCGCTGTTCGTGGTGTCGCGCGAGCCCGGGCCTGTGCGGCTCTCCGGCTGGGGCGAGAGCTCCGATGCGTACCATATTTCCGCGCCGGACCCCGACGGCAAGGGCGCCGGGCAGGCGATGCGGCAAGCGCTCGCGCGGGCCGGCCTCGATCCGGCGCAGATCGACTATCTGAACCTGCATGGCACCGGCACCGAGCACAACGACGCGATGGAATCGCGGGCCGTGCATGCGGTGCTGGGCCCGGAAGTGCCCGCCAGTTCCACCAAGCCGATGACCGGCCATGCGCTCGGCGCGGCGGGCGCGATCGAGGCCGCGCTGCTGTGGCAGACGCTGGTCGACAACCCGGACGGCCGGCTGCCGCCGCATTGGTGGGACGGCGTGGCCGATCCCGCGCTGCCCCCATTGCGGCTGGTGGGCCCGAGCGAGCGGCTCGGCCGCGCGCCACGCCATGCGATGAGCAGCTCGTTTGCCTTCGGCGGCAGCAACTGCGCCCTGATCCTCAGTGCGGCGTAACGACGATGACCATGACCATGACCACCGCGACTTCCGCGATTACCGAGACCACCGGCATTCCAGCAGTCCAGGGCCACGATCCCGGCGATATCGCCGCCATGGTGCCGCACGGCGGCGCGATGCTGCTGCTCGATGCGCTGCTCCATGCGGACGAGGACCACGCGGTTGCACGCACCACCGTGCGCTCCACGCAGCTGTTCGTCGACGCGCACGGCATGCCGGCCTGGGTCGGCATCGAATACATGGCGCAAACCATTGCCGCATGGTCGGGCGCGCGGGCGCGCCGCGCCGGCAGCGCGCCGGCGATCGGCTTCCTGCTCGGTTCGCGCCGCTATACCTGCGACGTGCCGGCATTTCCCCGCGGCAGCGTGCTGACCATCACCGCCCGCGTCGAGCTGATCGGCGACAACGGCCTGGGCATGTTCTCGTGCGCCATCGACATGGACGGGCGCGAGGTCGCCCGCGCCAACGTTTCCGTTTTCCAGCCTGCGGACGCGCAGGCTTTCTTGCAAGGACACCAGCCATGAGCGACCACACCGTCCTCGTGACCGGCTCCTCGCGGGGCATCGGCCGCGCCATCGCGCTGCGGCTGGCACGCGCGGGCCATGACATCGTAGTGCACTGCCGTTCGCGGCGCGACGAGGCCGAATCCGTCGCCGACATGGTGCGCAGCTTCGGCCGCGCCGCACGTGTGCTGGCCTTCGACGTCGCCGATCGCGAGCAGTCCGCGCAGGCGCTGCAGCAGGATATCGAGACGCACGGCGCCTACTACGGCGTGGTCTGCAATGCGGGCATCGCGCGCGATGCCGCCTTCCCGGCGATGACCGGCGCCGAGTGGGACGAGGTCATCCATACCAACCTCGATGCCTTCTACAACGTGCTGAACCCGGTGGTGATGCCGATGGTCCAGCGGCGCGCACCGGGCCGCATCGTCACCCTGTCGTCGGTGTCCGGCCTGGTCGGCAACCGCGGGCAGGCCAACTACAGCGCCGCCAAGGCCGGCATCATCGGCGCCACCAAGGCGCTGGCGATCGAGCTGGCCAAGCGTCAGATCACCGTCAATTGCGTGGCCCCGGGGCTGATCGACACCGACATGATCGACGCCGCCGTTCGCGACGAGGCGTTGCGGCTGATCCCGGCGCGCCGCATGGGCACGCCCGACGAGGTCGCCGCTACCGTGGCCTTCCTGCTGTCGGCCGACGCGGGCTACATCACGCGCCAGGTGATCTCGGTCAACGGAGGGATGTTCGGATGAAGCGCGTCGTCGTCACCGGTGCCGGCGCCATCAGCGCGCTGGGCAACGATTGGACCGCGGTCGCGCCGCGGCTGCGCGGCGGCCAGAGCGCCGTCGTCAGGATGGAGGACTGGAGCAGGTACAAGGGCCTGAACACGCAACTGGCCGCGCCGGTTCCGGACTTCGAGACGCCGGCGCACTACACGCGCAAGCGCACCCGCGGCATGGGCCGCGTGGCGCTGATGGCGGTGCTGGCCAGCGAGGCGGCCCTGCGCGATGCGGGGCTGTATGGCGACCCGCTGGTGACCAGCGGCGAGCTCGGCATTGCCTACGGTTCCTCCACGGGCACGCCCGAAGCGGTGGCGGACTTCGGCCGGATGCTGCTGGACTGCTCCACCGAGGGCGTCAGCGCGACCACCTACATCCGCATGATGCCGCATACCACCGCGGTCAATATCGGCGTGTTCTTCGGCATCACCGGCCGCATCCTGACGACCTCCAGCGCCTGCACGTCGGGCAGCCAGGGCATCGGCTACGCCTACGAAACCATCCGCGCCGGCCGCCAGGTTGCGATGCTGGCAGGCGGCGCCGAGGAGCTGGATCCGACCGAGGCGGCGGTGTTCGACACGCTGTTCGCCACCAGCACCCGCAACGACGCACCGCAGACCACGCCGCGACCGTTCGACGCCGAGCGCGACGGCCTGGTGCTGGGCGAGGGCGCCGGCACCCTGGTGCTGGAGGAACTCGAACACGCGCGCGCACGCGGCGCCCGCATCCTGGCCGAGGTGGTCGGCTTCGGCACCAACAGCGATGGCGCCCACGTGACGCAGCCCAATGCCGACACGATGGCGCAGGCGATGCGGCTGGCCTTGCGCGACGGTGGCGTCGATCCTTCGTCCATCGGCTATGTGAATGCGCACGGCACCGCGACCGACCACGGCGACGTGGCCGAGTCGCATGCCACCCATGCGGTGCTGGGTGCCGGCGTACCGATCAGCTCATTGAAGAGCTACCTCGGCCATACGCTCGGCGCATGCGGCGCACTGGAGGCGTGGTTGACCATCGAGATGATGCGGGCCGGCTGGTTCGCGCCCACGCTGAATCTGACGACGCCGGACCCGCGCTGCGCACCGCTGGACTACATCGCCGGCGACGGACGCGTGCTCGAAGTCGACCACGTGATGAGCAACAACTTCGCCTTCGGCGGCATCAACACCTCCCTGGTGTTCCGGCGCTGGACGGACTGAACGGTCCGGCTTGCGCCTGATTTCTTGAACCTCGACAACAAGGAAAATCATGAAGTTCGGTCGATACGCAGTCCTCGCAGCCATCGCTACCGGCGCCCTGGCCAGCGCACCCGCCAGCGCGCGCGACACCAAGTACCTGCTGCCCATCCAGGACGTGCTCGATATGCCGGAGGCCAAGGAGAAGCTCGACGGTTCGGTACGCTTCTTCTTTGCCGGCCAGCGCACGCCCAAGGTACTGGAGACCAAGGGCAGCGACGTGTCGAACCGCAAGACCAACGGCGTGGGCAAGAGCGACGAGGAAGCCTGCCGCTGGGCGGCGCTGTCGGCCTTGCTGTCGTTCCAGGACAAGGCGAAGACGATGGACGCCAACGCCGTCGTCAACCTGGTCAGCTATTACAAGAAGAACGAGATGGCCAGTGCCGATCAGTACGAGTGCCATGCCGGCGCGGTGGTGGTCGGTGTCGCGCTGAAGGGCGACTACGCCCGCGTGGGCAACTGAGTCGCGGGTCCGGCGCGTGGCGATCTCCGTGCGGCTGCGATCGATCGGCGCGCTGATGGCAGGCGTGGGCGCGGATCCCCACGCCTGGCTGTCGCCGTCCGAGCGCGCGCGTCTTGCCGGCATCCATGCGCCGCGGCGCGCCGCCCAGTTCGTCGCCGGCCGCTGGCTGGCCCGCGCGCTGCTGGCGGAGCGCTTCGGCGGTGTGCCGCACGATTGGACGATCGTTGCATCGCCGGATGGTGGACCGCTGGTGGCGGGCCATGCGGACAAGCATCTTTCGATCGCGCATGGCGGTGACAGTGTCGCCTGCGCGGTCGGCGAGCGTCGGCTTGGCCTCGATCTCGAGGTGCGCCGGCCCGGACGGTCGCGCGCGGCGCTGCTGGAGGCGATCACCAGCGCCGCGGAACGCAGCCTGCTGGGCGGCGTCGTGTGCGCCGGACACGAGGACGAGGCGGACGATGCCGAAACGCTGGCCCTGGAAGCTTGGACCTTGAAGGAGGCCGCGCTCAAATGCCGGGGCGGCGAGTTGTTCTCGACCATGCTCGGCCATCGTGCCGGCATCCGTCCCGCGGGGCCCGCGCACGCCGGCATTCCGGCCAACGGCTGTACCTGGTGGCACGGCGACACCGTCGTGGCGGTGGTCAGCGATCCGCTGCTGCCCGAACTGGACCATGGCGGCGCCGGCCCCGACGCGCCGCGGCATTGGCAGGTGGCGATGCCGGTCCCGTGCGCCGACTTCCTGCCACGATCGGCGGCGTCCGCGTCCGGCTGACCGTCCCGTTTCCGATCCGATTCTCCGTGCCGTTTTATTTGTCCCGCTTCTTTCTTCCCGATTCCTCGAACCATGCGCATCTCCCCGCAGTCCTCTTCCGACGCAGGCTCCGGCTCGGCCGGCAGCGCTCGTCCGGCCACCGTCATCTTCGACGGGACTCCCCTGACGGTGGAGGACGTTGCCGCGCTGGCCCGCCGCGATGCGGTCGCCAGCCTGTCGGAGTCCGCCACGTTCCGTGACCGCATCGAGCGCGGCATGGCGTTTCTCGACCGGCTGCTGGCGGAGGAGGGCCGAATCTACGGGGTCACGACGGGGTACGGCGACTCCTGCGGTGTCGAAGTCCCGGTGGCGATGGCGGACCGGCTGCCGCCGCGCCTGTACACCTTCCACGGCTGCGGCCTGGGCCGCATGCTCGACGCCGAGGAGACTCGCGCCGTGCTGGCGGCGCGCCTGGCCTCGCTGTGCCAGGGCTATTCCGCGGTCAGCCCGGCCTTGCTGGAACAGCTGGCCGCCCTGCTGGCGAACGATGTGTTGCCGTGCATCCCGGCCGAAGGCTCGGTCGGCGCCAGCGGCGACCTGACGCCGCTGTCCTACGTCGCCGCGGTGCTGTGCGGCGAGCGCGACGTCATGGTCGCGGGCCGGCGCATGGCCGCGGCCGATGCGCTGGCCCAGCTGGGCCGGGCGCCGCTGCGTTTGCGCCCGAAGGAAGCGCTGGCCATCATGAACGGCACCGCCGTGATGACCGGCCTCGCATGCCTGGCCTGGCAGCGCGCACGACAACTGGCGCAGCTGGCCTGCGCGATCACCGCCGGCGCGGTCGCCGCGACCGATGGCAACCCCTATCACTTCGACCCCACGCTGTTCGCAGCCAAGCCGCACCCGGGTCAGTTGCGCGCGGCCGCGGCCATCCGCGGCTGGCTGGGCGACGAGCAGGCGCCGCGCCACGCGCACCGGCTGCAGGACCGCTATTCGCTGCGCTGCGCACCCCATGTGATCGGCGTTCTCGAGGATGCGCTGGACTGGTCGCGGCAATGGATCGAGACCGAGCTGAACAGCGCCAACGACAATCCCCTGGTCGATCCGGACGAGGAGCGCGTGCTGCATGGCGGCCATTTCTACGGCGGCCATATCGCGTTCGCGATGGATGGCCTCAAGGCCGCGGTGGCCAGCGTGGCCGACCTGCTCGACCGTCAATTCGCGCTGCTGGCCGATCCTCGCCACAATCATGGCCTGCCCGCCAATCTGTCGGGCGCCACCGGCGACGACGCCTGCCTGAACCACGGCCTGAAGGCGCTGCAGATCGGCGTGTCGGCGTGGACCGCCGAGGCGCTGAAGGCGACCATGCCCGCTGCCTCGTTCTCGCGTTCGACCGAGTGCCACAACCAGGACAAGGTCAGCATGGGCACGATTGCCGCGCGCGACTGCCTGCGCGTGCTCGAACTGAGCGAGCAGGTGGCTGCGGCGATGTTGGTGGCCGTGCGGCAAGGCGTGGCGCTGCGGCGACGGGCCGCCGGCGTGCCGCCCGCCGCGCTGGCGCCCTTCGAGCAGCGGCTGAACGCCGCCATTCCCTTCATCGCGCAGGACCGTGCGCTGGATCGCGAGCTGATCGCGCTGGTCGGCGAGATCCGGGAGGGCCGCTGGTGAACGGTGCCGCCGTCTTCTTTCTGCAGGCCGCCATCGTCGTCGGCCTGCCTTACGCGCTGTGGCGGCTGTTCGGCAAGGGCCGGGTGCTGCCGCTGGTCGTGGTGCAGATCCTGGTCGGCATCGGCCTGGGTCCGACAGGACTGGGGCGCTGGTTTCCCGAAGCGTGGGCAGCGCTGTTCGGTCCGCAGGCGCTGGCCATGTTCGGCGGCCTGCAATGGCTCGCGGTGACGCTGTTCTGCTTCCTGACCGGCCTGCACCTGCGCGAGACGGAGTTGGGCGGTCAGCCGCGCGCCGCTGTGGCAGCGGGTGTCGGCGGCATCGTGCTGCCGTTTGCGCTGGGCACGGCCGCCGGTGCCTGGCTGGTGGCGGACCTGCCGCAGCTCGCTGGCCCCAACGCCGGTCCGGTCGGCTTCGCGCTGGCACTTGGCCTCTGCAGCGCGGTGACCGCGCTGCCGGTGCTGGCCGCGATCCTGCGCGAGATGGGGATGGCCAGCACGGGCATGGGGCACCTTGCGTTGCGCTGTGCTGCGCTGACCGATGGCGTGGTGTGGCTCGTGCTGGCCGTGGTGCTGGTCGGGCATGGCGAAGGCGCCGGACCGGTCGGCGTGGCGATGCTGGCACTGGCCTATCTGGCCGCCTGCCTGCTGGTCGTGCGGCCGTTGCTGGCGCGCTGGCTGTCGCGCGATGCCTGGCACGCCGAGCCGCTTCTGGCCGTTGCGCTGGTCACGGTGCTGCTGTCGGCCTTCCTGTCGGAACTGGTCGGATTGCACCATGTGATGGGCGGCTTCGTCGCCGGGCTGGTATGGCCGCGCCAACATGCGTCGCCCATCAGGAAGCTGCTGGAGCCGGCCACGGTGGTGGTATTGCTGCCGTTCTTCTTCCTCGCGGCGGGCTTGCGCACCACGGTGGGCATGGCCGACGGCGAAGTGCTGCGGGTGTTCGCAATCGCGGTGGCCGTGGCGGTCGTCGGCAAGACCGTCGGCGTGGCGGTGCCGGCGCGGCTGGCAGGCCTTGACTGGCGCGAGGCGTGGACCCTGGGCGCGCTGCTGCAGACCAAGGGCCTGGTCGAGGTCGTGGTGCTGGGCATCCTGCTCGATGCCGGCTTGATCGCCGGCCCCGCGTTCTCCGGCCTGTTGTGGATGGCGTTGGCGACCACGGTGTTGGCACGTCCGCTTGCCGCCTTCGCAATGCGCGGGTCCGCGCGGTGGGGCGAGCATGCAGGGGGCGCGGCGGAGCGGAGTTAGCAGCGAACCTGGCAGCGAGGTTGTCGACGTTGGCAGTAAAGATTGCAGCGGACTTGGCAGCGAAATTCCGCGCGCATTCAGTGCCGCCCTGCGTTGCCGCGCCGGCTGGCGCTACGCCTCGCCGCCGTCCACGCCCGCTCGCGTCCCCGCCGCCGGATGCTCCGGATAGTGCTGCAGCAGCATCGCCACCACGCCGTTGGTCCAGCCGAAGCCGTCCTGCAGCGGATATTCGCCGCCGCCGCCGCCAAGCGCATGGCGGCCTTTGCGGCGCAGCCGGTACTTCTCGACGAGCTTGTATTCGCGCCGATAGAGGCCGGCGACGGTGGACAGCCAACGGTCGGCGATCTCGTGCGCCAGCGCCTCGTCGCCATGGCGGCGCAGGCCCTGGATTGCCAGCCACTGCAGCGGTGCCCAGCCGTTCGGCTGGTCCCACTGCTCCCCCGATCGCACGCAGGTCGTGGCCAGTCCCCCTTCGGCGAGCAGTCGCGCCCGCAGCGTGGCGCCGATGGCGGCCGCCTGTTCATCCGATGCCAGCCCGACGAACAGCGGCATCACGGTGGCCGCGGTCAGGCACTGCCGGCGGGCGCCGCGATGCCAGTCGTAGTCGACGAAGGCGCCCAGTTCCGGATGCCACAGATGCCGCTCGATGGCTTCGCGCCGTGCGTGCGCCATCGCGGCATAGCGGGCCGCGCCAGCGGCATCGCCGGCGCGTTCGCACAGCGTCGCCAGGCGCGTCTCGGCATGCCACAGCAGCGCGTTGAGGTCGATCGGCAGGATCGCGGTGGTGCGGATCGTCGACAGCGATGCCGGCGTGCCGGGCGCCGACTCGTCGAGCCAGCGCGAGCTGAAGTCCCAGCCCGATTCCGCGGCGGCGCGCAGATCGCGAAAGACAAGGTGGGCCGGTCGGTCGCCGCGGTGCGCGGTGACGACGTCCTCGAGAAACGATTCCTCGCGCGGCCGCGCATGGTCGTCCCAGTAGCGGTTCAGCAGGCTGCCGTCCGGCAGCCGCACCGCGCGCCGATGCGCGGTGCCGGGGCACAATCGTTCGGCGCCGTCCATCCAGAACGCGTGTTCGGTGCGCAGATGCGGCAGGTACGCATGCGGTGGTTCCACGCCCTGCGCCTCGAACAGTTCCGTCATCAGCGTAAACACCGGCGGCTGCGAACGGCTCAGGTAGTAGCTGCGCGTGCCGTTGGGCACCAGCCCGTAGCTGTCGAGCAGATAGGCGAAGTTGTCCGCCATCCCCCGCACCAAATCGTGGCGGCCGCTGGCCTCGAGGCCCAGCATCGTGAAATACGAATCCCAGTAATACAGCTCGCCGAAGCGGCCGCCGGGCACGACATAGGGGTGAGGCAGCGGCAGCAGCGAGCACCACGGCGGATGGTCGATCGGATCGCGCGTCAGCACCGGCCACAGGCTGTCGATATGTTCGCGCAGGGATTGGTCGGGGTTGGAGACGTAGTGGCTGTCCGGCACGGTGCTGCGCGCAAAATGCTCGGCGACGAAGGCCTCCAGCGAAAAGCCGGGAAGATCGCGCTGCCGTTGGTACCGGGACAGGATCTCTTCGGGCGGGGCGAGGGGCAGGCAATCGGGAAAGGTCTTGCTGTCGGCGAAGATGCCGCTGGCCTGCACGCGGACGAACAACTCGCCATAGCGTTCGGCCGGGGACAGCGCATCGGCATGCGCGCATCCCTCGAGCCGGTGCGGCGGCGGGCAGGGCAGCCGGGTGACCGCCGGCTCCCGGCTGGCGGCTTCCGCGGCGGGATGGACGCCCTTGGCGACAGCCTGCGCATTGGGCCCGTCCGGCGCGGCCGGCGTGACGGGCGGGACGGCATGCGCCGTGCCGGAGGGACTGTCCTGCGCCGCGCGGATCGCGTCTCTATTGCTCCGCATAGTTCCACAGCAGCCCGCCGTCGATCACCAGCGTGGCCCCCGTGATGTAGTCCGCGTCGGCGCTGCAGAGGAAGGCGGCCAGCCCCGCCACGTCGCCCGGCCCGCCCAGCCGGCCCAGCGGAATATTGGCCAGCAGCGCGCGCAGCTGGTCGGGGCGTTGCTGCAAGCCCTTGTTGATCGGGGTCTGGATCGCCCCCGGCGCGATGTTGTTGACGGTGATGCCGAGCGGCGCCAGCTCGATCGCGAGGTTGCGCATCAGCATGCGCAGTCCGCCCTTGCTGACGCAGTAGCTGGTGAAGTTGGGAAAGGGCAGGTCCTCGTGCACCGAGCTGATATTGATGATCTTGCCGCCGCGGCCCTGCTGCCGGCAATGCTGCACGAATTGCTGCGACAGGAAGAACGGGCCCTTCAGGTTGACGTTCAGCACGCGGTCGTAGTCTTCCTCGGTGACCTCGCCGAACGTGGCACGGATCTCGATGCCGGCGTTGTTGATCAGCGCGTCGATCGAACCGGCGGCAGCGGTGGCCTCGCGGAACAGGCGCTCGACCTCGCCCACGCCGGCGACATCGCCTTGCACCGGCCATGCCTGCACGCCGGCCTCGCGGATCTGCTTGCACACCTGTTCGGAGCGTTCGTCGAGCCGATGCACCGCGACCACCACGTTGGCGCCTTCGCTTGCCAGCCGCAGCGCGATGCCGCGGCCGATGCCGGAGGCGGCGCCGGTCACCAGCACAGTCTTGCCTTGCAGTCTCATCTGCGCACCTCTTGACGGTGAGGCCGCCGAAACGGAAGCGGCCGATCCTGCGGGACAGGTATGCCGGTGTGAGTCGGTGCGCCGGCGTGAAGTTCCGGCCCGCTCGGGCAAGGATGGGACTGGCTGAGACCGGCTGAGCCTGGCGGAAAATGGCTGAGAAAGGCCTCAGGCGGTGCTATTGCCCGGCTTTCACCGGGCTGCGGGTTTGCAGGAACAGCAGCAGACCGAGGACCGAGGCCGTTGCAATGACCATGCCGAGCAGGCGTGCCGGGGCGTCGGAGGGCAAGGACGCCAGCGCGGTACCCAGCGCGGCGCAGAACATCTGCAGGAAACCCAGCAACGCCGAGGCGGCACCGGCTTCGCGGCCGAAGGGCTGCAGCGTCATCGCGGTGGCCAGCGGATTGACCAGCCCCATGCCGAACAGGAATACCGCGATCCCGCCGACGAAGCCCGCCAGCGATGTCCCCGGCACGGCCATCAGCGCGGCGCCGCCGGCGGCCGCGATCACGATGCCGGACAAGGCCACCGCCCGCAGGCCACGGGCCTTGGCGAGCCGCGGCGCCAGAAAGCCGGCCGCAAACACGACGAACACCGTGATGGCGAAGAACAGCCCCAGCGCCAGCGAAGACAAGCCGAGCTTGCCCATCAGCACGCGCGGCGCGGCGGCGAAGAAGGTGAAGGTGTTGCCGGTCATCAGGCCCACCGCGCCCGCCGACAGGATGAAGCGGCGGTCGGCCAGCAGCGCGAGATAGCCACGCAGGACCTTGCCCATCGACACCGCCTGGCGGCGATCGGGTGCGTGGGTCTCGCCGGTCGAAAGCCGGTAGTGGAGCGCCAATGCCGCGCCCGCCACTGCCAGCGCGACAAAGGCCGAGCGCCAGCCGAGCCAGCTGTCGAGCGCGCTGCCGATCAAGGGCGAGAAGCCCGGCGCGGCGGCCATCGCCACCATCGTCAAGGCGAGCGCGCGCGCCAGCGCGGCGCCATCGAACAGGTCGCGCGCGATCGCCCGGGACAGGACCGAGGCCGCGCAGACGCCGAAGGCCTGCACCACGCGGCCGGCGATCAGCATGCCCAGCGTATCGGCGGCGGCACAGATCAGGCTGCCGGCGATAAAGACGGCCAGGCCGCCGAGCACCAGGGGCTGGCGTCCCCAGCGGTCGGACAGCGGACCGGCGACCAGCTGGCCGATCGCGAAGGCCAGGAAGAAGCTGCTGAGCGCGGCCCCCAGTTCGGCCACCGGCACGCCGAGGCTGGCGCCCATCGCGGGGAAGGCCGGCAGGATGATGTTGGTGGCCAGCGCGCCCAGCGCGGCGAGGCCGCCGAGCATCGCCAGCGTGCTGCCGGTCAGCGTGCGGGTGGTGGGAGCGGTAGGAGTGGCGGGGCTGGCGGCGGTCGCGGCGGCGTTGGCAGCGGTGATGGCGTTGGCGCCCGCGTCGGCTGGCATGTTCTGCATCCTGTTTCTCCCGGCACGCTGGTCAGCGGCGTCGGCAAGTGGTTATGATGGTGATCGCAATCTAAATGCGTTTTAGATTTAGATCAACATCTATTTTTGGGCGGAGCGCCGAAGCGGCGACCGCGCCATATGACAGGAGAGCAAGATGCGGGTCAGTCGCGCACAGGCCGAGGAGAACCGCCGGCGGGTCGTCGAGACATCGAGCCGGCTGTTTCGCGAGCATGGTTTCGACGGCATCGGCATTGCCGACCTGATGAAGGCGGCGGGCCTGACGCAGGGCGGCTTCTACAAGCAGTTCACCTCGAAGGAGGAGCTCGCGCGCGAGGCCAGCGAGCAGGCGCTGGAGGAAAACCTGGCGTTCTGGCAGCGGATGCGCGAGCAGGGCGGCGAGCAGGCCTTCGCCGCCTTCGTCGAGCGCTATCTGTCGGCGACGCACCGTGATGCGGCGGACCGCGGCTGCCTGCTCGCCGCGTGCAGCGGCCATACGCGCCATCGCGCGCAACCGGTGCGGGCCGTGTTCTCGAAGGCGGTCGAGGACTATGCCGGCCTGCTGATCGAGATGAAGCGGCAGGCGGGCGTGGAGATGTCGCGGCCCGAGGCGCTGGCCGTGCTGTCGCAGATCGTCGGCGCGCTGATGCTGTCGCGCGCGGTCGACGAGCCGGCGCTGTCCGACGAGATCCTGCAGGCGGCGGTGGCGAGGTTGACCGACGATCGCCGATAGATTGCGCGGCGCCGGCAACGCCGTTCAGTCGGTCGCGGCGCTTGGTGCGACCGCTGCGCCCACGGCGACCCCGGCGACCCCGGCGACCTCGGCAACCTCGGCAACCTCGGCAACCTCGGCGACCCCGGCGACCCCGGCGACCCCGGCGACCCCGGCGACCGCAGCTGCGGCGACTTCCGCCATTCGTCGATAGCCCGCATCGCCCGGATGCAGATGGTCGCCGCTGTCGTAGCGCGGCAGCATTGCCTCCGGGCGTGCCGGGTCGCGCAGCGCCGCATCGAAATCCGCGACGGCATCGAATTCGCCGCTGTCGCGTATCCACGCATTGATGGCTTGCCGCAGCGCTTCTTTCCGCGGCGGCGCGTCGTAGCCGCGGATCGGCGTGCCGGCCAGCGCGCCGGCGAACGGCGTGATGGTGGCGCCGATCACGCGAATGCCCCGTTCGTGCGCGCGGCGGATCAGCGCGCGATAGCCCTCGATCATGGCGGCGGGGTCCGGTAGCGGCGTCCGCGCGGCGAAGGTCGAGCCTGGCCAGCCGATGTCGTTGATGCCGATGGCGACGATGACCGCGCGCACGCCCGTCCGGCCGAGAACGTCGCGCTCGAAGCGCGCCAGCGCGGATTCGCCCATGCCGTCACGCAACAGCTGGCCGCCCGAGATGCCGGCATTGAGCACCGCCAGGCCCTGCGGCGCGAGCCGTGCGGCGAGGCCATCGGGCCAGCGGCGATTGGCGTCGACCGTCGAGCCATTGCCTTCGGTGATCGAATCGCCGATCGCGACCACGGCCCCCGCGCCGTGACTCGCCTCTACCTCGATGGCGGCGAGGAGCAGCCTGCCGCTGAAGGACGTTGCATCCGGCAGCGTGGCATCGCGCGTGGCGTCGCCCGGTGCCAGCCACGCGGTCTGCCGGCCATCCCAATGAAAACCGCCGGGCCGGATGGGCTTCGGCAGATGCAGGCTGACCGCGAGTTCGCTCAGCGGCGGCAGTGCAAGCTCGATGGCGTCGCTCGTCACGGTGGCACCGGCCGGGATCGTGATCGACGGACTGCCGCCGAAGGTCGCGGCGCGATCGGATGTTGCACCGATGCCGTCGCGCCCGGTGGCAAGGGCAAGCCGCGCCGCGCCGATCGTCACCGGCTCGCGTCCGTATCGGTTCGACAGCACCAGGCGTGCACGCGCGCCGCCGACGCTGATCCTTGCGATCTGGCGCAGCGTCTGGTTGTCGAGCCGTGCCGGCACGCCGGTCGGCAGCGGCAGTTCGCCGACCTGCCACATCGGCTGCTCGCTGGCGGTCCAGGTCGGCAGCCAGTGGGCCGTGGGCGTTTCGGTGGCGAACGCGGCAAGCGCCGCGGTGCCGAGCGCGATGGCGGCGCAGGTGCGCAGCCAGCGTTGGCGGAGGGCATGGGGAAAGGCACGGGGAAGGGCATGAGCAAATGAGGTCGGCATGGTTCGAATCGTCCTGTGGAAGCCCGGCCGCAAGCCGGTACAGGCGCCAAGCTACGGTATGCCGACATCTTGCAGAAGATGGCAGAATGGCATGTCGGTCATTCGATATTGGAATGAGCGACCCACGATCCGTTACCCGCAACCCGCAACCCGCAACCCGCAACCCGCTACGCGCGTTGCGGCTCAACCCTGTCAGGAACTCCTTCATGGACACCATTCGCGCAATGCAGACCTTCGTCCGGGCCGTCGAACTGGGCAGCCTGTCGGCCGTCGCGCGCGAACAGCAGGCGTCGCAGCCCACCATCAGCAAGGTGGTGGCAGCTCTGGAGAAGCAGCTCGGCGTACGGCTGCTCGAGCGCAGCACCACCAGCCTGTCCCCGACCGAGGCCGGGCGCCGTTTCTACGAGCGTGCGCGGCGCGTGCTGGAGGAATTCGGCGAGGCCGTCGGCGATGCGCAGGGGCAGGCCGAGCGTCCGTCCGGACTGGTCCGCCTGAGCGCGCCGGTCAGCTTCGGCGTGCTGCGCCTGAACGCGCTGGTGCTGGCGTTCCAGCAGCGCTATCCCGAGGTGGAGGTCGAACTGCTGTTCGACGACCGCTATGTCGACCTGGTGGCCGAGGGCGTCGATCTGGCGCTGCGGCTCGGGGCGCAACTGCCGCCCAATGTGGTCGCGCGGCGCATCGCCGTGTCGCCACGCATGCTGGTCGCGAGCCCCACGCTGATGGCGCGGCACAAGCGCGTCCGCCATCCCGCGGACCTGGCGTCGGTGCCCATGCTGCGTTTCACGTGGCTGGCCGGTGGCGACGCGATCGTGATGGAAGGGCCGAACGGCCCGGCCACGATCGAGGCGCCCTGCCGTTATCGCGTCAACAACTCGCTGGCGATGCGCGAGGGCTTTGTCGACGGCGCCGGCTTCGGACTGACGCCGGCCTGGCTGGTGCAGGATCTGGTGGACGACGGCACGCTGGTGCGCGTGCTGCCACGCTGGCATGGCAGCGCGCAGGACGCCTTCCTGGTCTATCCGAGCCGCCGCTATCAGCCGGCCCGCGTGCGCGTGTTGATGGACTTCCTTGCCGAGCGCATGCCCTTGCTGCCCGGTATGCAGACGGTGTAAGGCTGCCCGCGCAAGCTGCCCGGGCAAGGCTGCCCGGGCCGGGGACTACACCGATGCCACGATGGTGTCGCGCAGCCAGCGATGCGCGGGGTCGCGATGGACGCGCTCGTGCCACAGCATCGACATCTCGTAGCCCGGTATCTCGATCGGGGCTTCGACCACCTTCACGCCGGCGGCATCGCGCACCAGGCGCGACGGCAGCATCGCGACCAGATCGGTGCTGGCCAGCACCGACAGCACGAACAGGAAATGCGGCACCGACAGCACGACCCGGCGCGACAGACCGCGTGCGGCCAGCGCCTCGTCGGTCGGCCCATGAAAACCGCCGCCATCGGGCGACACGATCACGTGTTCGAGCCTGCAGAACTGTGCCGGCGTCGGCTTGCGCTTCAGACCCGGGTGGCCGGCGCGGCCGACCAGCACGTAGCGCTCGGCAAACAGCGGCCGGCGATGCAGCCCCTGCGGCGCGCCCTCGGTCGTATGGAAAGCCAGATCGATCTCTCCCTGTTCGGCCTGCCGCGCCAGCAGCGACGGCACCGCTTGCACGACCGCGAGGCGGGTGCCGGGGGCCATCGCGCGCAGGCCGTGCAGCAGCGGCAGCACGATCGTCGACTCGGCGTAGTCGAAAGCGGCGATGCGCCAGGTGTCGGTCGCCAGCGCCGGATCGAACGGACCCTGCGGAGATACCGCCCGCTGCAGCGCCTCGAGGGCTTCGCGCAACGGTTCGCGCAGCGCCTCGGCACGGGCGGTTGGCCGCATGCCGCGCGGGCCCGGCAGCAGCAGCGGGTCGCCCAGCGTCTCGCGCAGCTTGGCCAGCTGCACGCTGACCGAGGGCTGCGACAGATGCAGCCGCTCGGCCGCACGCGTGACATTGCGCTCCGCGAGCAGGGCGTCGAGCGTGATCAGCAGGTTCAGATCCAGCCGTCCGAAATTGTTCATGACAATACCTGGGATTTCAGAAATTCATTTCCAATATAGCGGACGCGACCCTAAGCTGGCCTCCTCTTGGAATGGGCAATGGAGGCTCACGATGAATGTTCTTCTGGTCTATGCGCATCCCGAACCGCGCTCGCTGAACGGGGCGATCCGCGACTTTGCCGTCCAGCGGCTGAACGCGGCCGGTCATACGGTGCAGGTATCCGATCTCTACGCGATGCAGTGGAAGGCCACGCTCGACGCCGCGGACAACCTCGACCATCGGGCCGGCGAGCGCTTCGATGCCTCGCTCGACTCGAAACACGCCTTCGAACATGGCAGGCAAAGCGAGGACATCGCCACCGAGCAGCGCAAGCTGCTGTGGGCCGATGCGGTGATCCTGCAGTTTCCGCTGTGGTGGTTCTCGATGCCGGCAATCCTGAAGGGCTGGGTGGAACGGGTCTATGCCTACGGGTTTGCCTATGGCGTGGGCGAACACTCGGATGCGCGCTGGGGCGACCGCTACGGTGAGGGCACGCTGGCCGGCAAGCGGGCGATGCTGGTCGTCACCGCGGGCGGATGGGAGTCGCATTACAGCCCGCGCGGCATCAACGGGCCCATCGACGACATCCTGTTCCCGATCCAGCACGGGATCCTGCATTACCCCGGCTTCGATGTGTTGCCGCCCTACGTGGTCTACCGGACCGGCCGCGTCGATGCGGCGCGCTTTGCCACCATCCGGGAGGAACTCGGCCAGCGGCTGGATCGGCTGGACACGACGCCGCCGATTCCGTTCCGCCGGCAGAACGGCGGGGACTATGCGATTCCGCAGCTGACCTTGCGGGATGACCTGGCACCGGGCCGGACGGGGTTTGGGGTGCATGTCTCGCCAGTGCCTGCGGAGTCGCCGTCGCTGTCGCTGTGGCCCTCGCAGGAAGCCGTCGCGCTGCCGTCCCTGCAGGCGGTGGGCTAAAAAAACGGGCGTGCACAAGGCACGCCCGCTTGCCGCATCTTCGACGTCAATCGATGCGGTGGTGACGCCTTACCGCGGCGTCAGCTCGATCCGCTTCTCCGCGGCACGTTCGACCGCCTTGCGCGAATACACCAGCGGGAACGTCTGCCCCTTCGCCCAGATAGGTGCGAGATCCCGATAGTGCGGATTGCCGGGATCGCCCGATTGGCCCGGGGTATTGACGACGCGCCCCTGATCCCAGTTGCCGACGTCCAGCACCATGCGGAACGACGCGCCCGCGGTCAGGTGATAGTCGCTGTTGCGGTAGCTGGTGTTCATCGGCGTGAAGGCGGACCCGCCGATGCCGCCCGCATCGACGTTGTACTGGGCGCGCGTCGCGTCGTCGACGATGTTGGCGAGCGGATGGCGGAAGATCGCGCGATGCAGCGTGCCCCAGGTCGCCAGTTTTTCCGGCGAGGGTGAACGCCGCTCGAGCTCGGCCATCGCGGCCTTCAGCGAGGTCAGCATGACTTCGTCGCGCTGCGCCGTCGGCATCCACGTGTCCGGCTGTTCCAGCACCGCCAGCACGCGCGCCGCATCGCCGGCGCCGACCAGCTTGGCCGCGTCCTCGGGCAGCGCGGCGCGCACCACCGCCTGCCGCAGATGGTTGCTGAACCAGATCTCGAACAGCGCGGCCGGCACGCTGTCGGCGCGCACATTGCCGTCCCAGCCGCGCAGCAGCGCGACCGCGCGCTGCACCTGCGGGTCCTGCAGCAGCGATGCCGCGGCACCGGCATTGCCGACGGTGCGCATCACGGCCAGCGTGCGCTGCGCGGGCAGCGACACGGTGTCGTTCTGCCAGGCGATCGAATCGCGCAGCGAGCTGACCGGCGCGGCGGCGACCAGGCTCTTGAGCCGGCGCGCGCGCGAGCTGTCGCTCCATTCGTAGCCGACGCCGAGCTTCGCGGCCGGATGATCCGGCGGAATATTGTTCTCGTTGGCCGTGACGATATGGCCGGTGGATGGGTTGTAGGCCCACGGCAGCTCGTCCATGTTGCGGTAGCCGGCCCACTCGTAGCGGCCGTCGCCCGGTACCGGGAACAGGCCGTCCCAGTTGGGGCGGATCACCGTCAGGCCGCCCGGAATCCAGCCGATATTGCCGTTGCGGTCGGCATAGACCTGGTTTTCGCCCGGCGCGCCCCAGCGGTTCATCGCCGCGCGGAACTGGTCCCAGTTGGTCGCGCGCATGTAGTCCATCGAGCCGAAGTAGGGCGCCATGCCGGTATCGAGCCAGGCCGCGCGCAGCGCCCAGGCGCGATGGCTGGCGTCGTCGGCATGCAGCACCGGACCGTGGCGCGTGAAGTCGATCGTCACCGTGCGCGGCTCGGCCTCGCCGCGGACCGTGATCTTCTCGGTGATGGTCTCCATCGGCTCCCAGCGTCCGCGATAGCGGTAGGACTTGGGCTGCGCGGGATCGGTCTCGTAGACGTACAGGTCTTCCTGGTCCATGTAGAAGCGCGTCAGGCCGAAGGCGATGGTGCCGTTGTGGCCGATCGAGATGCCGGGCAGGAAGGGCTCGCCGGCGCCGATCACCGACAGGCCGGGCGCGTTCAGATGCGAGACATAACGCAGGCTGGGCGCGCCGTGCGCCCGGTGCGGGTCGTTGGCGAGGATGGGGCGGCCCGTGGACGTGCGGCTGCCGGCGATCACCCAGTTGTTCGATCCCAGGCTGCGGCCGGTGTCGCTGTTCGCGTCGACGGCGGCGTAGAGCTGGTCCACCGGCACCGCATCGGCGCTCGCCTTTTGCCAGGCTTCCTTGGGGAAATTCGCCGCGGCGGTGGCCAGCGTATAGGCCTTCTTCAGCGCGGCGGCGGGCACGGCGCATGGATCCAGTCCCTCGGGCAGCGTCGGCGTGATCGGCGGATCGAGCTCGCGCCGCAGCCAGTCCGCGCGCGCAGCCTGCTCCTTGGCCTGGCAGTACAGCGTGGCGCGGTCGACCTCGCCGGTGAAATTCAGGGTCAGGCCGTGGTGGCGGATGCGGACGATGTCCTCGGCGCGCCAGCGCGAGGGCTTGTAGCCAAGCTGCTTGAACTCGCGCGGCAGCAGTTCGGGCTGCGCCTCGGTCAGCGCCACGTAGGCGTTGACGCCGGCGACGAAGGCCTCGGCCACGCGCTTGGCGTCGGAACCGTAGGCCAGCCATTCGCGATACATGTCGCCGCGGTACAGCACGGCCCGCGCCATGCGGTCGCCGTCGACATAGGCCGGACCGAAGTCCCTGGCCATCTCGCCGAGCCCGCGCTTGCGCCACAGGTCGATCTGCCAGAGCCGATCGCGCGCGGCGATGAAGCCTTGCGCGTAGAAGGCGTCGTACAGCGTGCCGGCGTAGATATGCGGCACGCCCCAGCGATCGATCAGGATGCTGGCCGGCTTCTCCAGGCCGGGGGCGGCATAACGGTCGGTGGGCGGCGCTGCCGACGCGGTGCCTGCCAGCACGGGAAGGGCAGCGGCGACGAGGGCGAGGTGGCGGAGCAGGGTGGCGGCGGGCCGCCGGCGGACGATGCGCATCGGGTCTCCTTGCTTTGTTGGTCTTGGTGGAGCGCGTGCCGGAGGCTGGCTCAGCGGAATCCGGCCACCGAAGCATAGCCGAGCGGGCGGCGGGATGGGGAAGGTGTGCACGGTGATCGCACGGATCGCGGGTGCGAAGGGGGGCGGGCGACGGCGCTTGCGGCGGGGCGTGCGGCGGGGCTTGCGACGGGGCGTGCGACGGGCGGGCGTCGGGCACGCAGGTCAAGGCGGCCATGCCGTTGTCAAAATTGCACGCGCCCGGGGCATGGCGCGCTGCACCGGGCGAGGCTGTCGCACTCGGCACGATCCGTGCGTCACCCGGTTATATCAAGCCCTTCGAGTCACCGCCATGCCGAGAAAAGATGAGTACGGTACCAACGCCGAGGCCGCCCGCGCATCGACCCGCGGCCGCCACCTGATCGCACGCCCGATGCTGTGGGTGTTTATCGCGATCGTGCTGATCGGGCTGCTGGTGTTGTCGTACTGGTAATCGGGTAAGAATCGGGAAGGGCGGCCGTCGGCGCGCGGTCTGCTCGTGCCGCCTTCAGGCGCCGACCGGCACGTACTTGTCCCGGTGGGCCTCAAGCCATTGCGCCGAAGCGCTGGCGTCGTGATCGGTCGGATGGAAGTCGCGCCGGAAGTAATCGCGCCACGCGCCGAACGTCTGGCGGATCAGGCCGCGCTTGCCGAGCAGGAATCGCGCCGCACCGGCCCAGGTCCGCCATTGCCACAGCGTGCCGTCGCGGCGCAGATTGTCGATGGTCTGGCGCAGCGCATCGCCGAGGAAGGTGATGCTGATGCGGCGGAACCAGGTAATGCGCCATGCGTGGGAGCCGCCCAGCGCCTGGTACAGGTCGAAGGCGGTGTTGCGATGCTCGGTTTCCTCGGCGCTGTGCCACAGCCATAGCGTCGCCAGGCGCGGATCCTGCTCGCCGAGCATGTCTGCGTTGCGCAGCATCCAGTCGGCGAAGATCGCGGTGAAGTGTTCGAACGCCGCCGTGATCGCCAGCGGGTGGCGCGGGTCCACCCCTTCCAGCTGCATCAGCCGTTCCTTCGATCGGACCTCCCACGCGTTGACCAGCCCCTGCCTGCGCAGATGCTCGTTGTAGAGGCCGTGCAGGCGGCGATGCGTGGCCTCCTGGCCGACGAAACCCTGCACCTCGGCGCGGAACCGGTCCTGCTGTTCGGGCGGCAGGGCCTTCAGGCCATTGCGCACCGCATCGATAAAGAATTGCTCGCCGACCGGAAAGCTCATCGACAGCGCATTCAGAAAGGCGGTGCGGAACGGATCGCCCGCGCACCAATGCCGCGGGATCGGCGCTTCCATATCGACGAGCAGGCGGCGAACGACGAGATGCGTCACGGTGGTCTCCCGGGTGCGTGGGTCTGGTACTGCGGAGTACCGATCATGATGGCGCGGCCCCGGTACTGTCAAGTACCATGGCGGCGGATAACGAACGTCCCGCGACGAGCGCCCCCCGAAGAGCGCCGCCCGAAGGGCGACCCCCGAAGAGCGACCTCCGAAGAGCGACCGGCGACGAGCTTCCCACGACGAGCGACCCACGACGAGCGACCCACGACGAGCGACCCACGACGCGCGACCCACGACGAGCGACCCACGACGAGCGACCCACGACGAGCCGCCCATGCACGCACCCGCGATCCTGACCGCCGGCACCGCGCCGGACCGCAGCGAACACCGACGCCGCCTGCTCGAAGGCATGGCCGGCGCCGTCGCGCGCAAAGGCTATGGGGAGGTCACCATCGCCGATATCGTCGCCGAGGCCAACGTCTCGCGCCGGACCTTCTACGAGCATTTCGATTCCAAGGCCGATTGCCTGATGGCGTTGTACGTCAGCGCCAGCCGGCATGCGCTGCAGGTGCTGCGCGACGCGATCGACCCGCGCCAGCCGTGGACCGCACAGGTCGAAGGCGCGATGCGCGCCTACCTCGGCTATATGGCGGGCAACCCCGCGCTGCTGCGCACGCTGTTCATCGAGATCCTGAGCCTCGGCGGCCCCGGCCTGGCGGTACGCCGGCAGATCCACCGCGAACTGGCCGAATTCATCCAGCGCACCGTCGGCACGGACCAGCGGCGCCGGCAGCGCCTGCCCTACGAGAGCGCACTGGCCCTGGTGGGCGCGGTGCACGAACTGATGCTCGAGCGCATCGAGGGAGCAGGGCCGGCGCGGCTGGAGGCCTTGGTGCCGACGGTCTGCGATCTGGTGCGCCGGATCGTCGGGGAGCCTGTTTGATGCACCCATCGCCCATGGAGCCAATCGACTCGAATACGGATACCGTGAATGGCGGCGGAAGTGGCGACATTGCGGCTGTCAGGGACTGTTATCTGTCGGGACGAATTGCCGACGCGCTTCACGCCGCGCAAACGCTTCTGGATCGGCACCCCGATCACGCCGAATTGCTGAACCTGGCGGGCGTTTGCTACATGGCGCTTGGCGATGACAAGGCCGCCGAGGCGGCGCTGCGCCGTGGTAGCCAGGCGGCGCCCGAGTCCGCTGATATCAGCAACAATCTCGGCGTGCTGTATCGCAAGATGGGGCGGCAAGACGAGGCAGAGCGGTGGTTCCGGCGCGCTGTCGCCACGGCACCGCGTCATGGGCAGGCACTGCTCAATCTTGGCCTGCAGCTGCGATCGGCCAGGCGCCTCGACGAGGCCCGGCACGCGATATCGCAAGCGATCGAGATGGCGCCCGACAACCATCAGGCCTGGAATGTCCTTGGACTGGTGCTGAAGGATCTACGCCGCATCGACGAAGCAGACGTCGCGCATCGGCGGGCACTGGCACTGGATCCGCACAATGCCTCGTACCGGCTCAACCTTGGCAACCTGCTGCTTTACCGGAACAATTGGCCAGAAGGGCTTCCGCTATTCGAGGCTCGTTGCGAGGCAGGTTTGCAAGGGGCATTCTCCAGCTCGCCCGAAGTACCGTTTCCGCAGTGGCGAGGGGAGTCGCTGGCGGGGGCATCCCTGCTGATCTGGCCCGAGCAAGGCTACGGCGATCAGATTCAGCTGGTGCGCTATGTCAGGAAGATCAAGGAATCCGGTGCCAGGCACGTTACGCTGGTGTGTGATGCCGCGACCCTGGCGTTGTTCTCTTCGATGCCCGAAGTCGACGCACTGGTTCCGCGCGAACGATTCAATCCGTCCGCCTGCCCGCGGCATGATTTCTGGACCTATATCTGGAGCATCCCGCTCAATCTGAAAAGCGGGCCCGGGTCGATTCCATCGGAGTTGCCATATCTGTTCGCGCCCGCGACGGCGGCATCGAAATGGGAGCGCTTCTTTCCAAAGAGGCGCCTTCGTGTGGGACTGGTATGGAGAGGGAATCCCAGGAACGAGAACGACCATGTCAGGTCTCTGCCGAGCCTGAGGACGCTCGAGCCACTATGGGGAATCGGCGGTGTCACCTTCGTCAGCCTGCAGAAGGAGGCTGACGGAGACCAGCTGCGGTCGGAGATCGGTGACCGCTTCATCCTGAACCTGGGAAATCGGGCGGCCGACTTTGCCGACATGGCCGGTATCATTTCCCGGCTGGATCTGGTCGTGGGAGTCGATACGGCCGTGGTGCATCTGGCCGCGGCGCTTGGCAAGCCCACCTGGATACTGCTTGCCAACGTTGCAACCGATTGGCGCTGGACGTGCGAAGGACCGACATCGATCTGGTATCCGGGCGCCGTCAGGCTCTTTCGGCAGGAGGTGGGCGACACCGACTGGTCCGGCGTCGTCGCGCTTGTCGCTGATGCCTTGTCCGCGGTTCGGAAAGCGAAACCGTGACTGGAACAACAATACGGAGGTTTCGCTCCATGCCCGTGTTTCGCAACCTGGATCAGGAATCGCTGGACAAGCAGTACAACAACCGGGCCGCGGTGCCCGAGCACCCGGCCATCCTGGCGCGGTGGGCGGCGGATGCCGCGGCCTTCCGGCAGGCGCATGCGGTCGAGGAAACCCTCGCCTATGGCAGCGATCCGAAGCAGACGCTGGACTATTTCCCCGCCGGGGGACCGGGCCGGCCGCTGCTGATCTTCATTCACGGCGGCTATTGGCAGGCCCTGGACAAGTCCGATTCGAGCCATCTGGCCGCCCCGTATCTCGCGCGCGGCATCGACGTGGCGATGCTGAACTACCGGCTCGCACCGGACGCGACGATGGCCGAGATCGTGCGCGACAACCGCAGTGCCGTGGTGTGGTTGCACCGGAACGCGCGCGTGCTGGGCTTCGATGCCAATCGCATCTTCGTCTCCGGCCATTCGGCGGGAGGCCAGCTGGTCGGCATGCTGGCCGGCACACGGTGGGAGGATTTGGGCCTGCCGGCGGACGTGCTCAAGGGCGGCTGCTCGATCAGCGGGCTCTACGACCTGGAGCCGATCCGGCTGTGCTATCTCAACAAGGTGGTGGGGCTGACGGAGGCGGACGTCGCCGCCTACAGCCCGATGCACCATCCGCCCACCACCACGCTGCCGATGATCCTGACCGTCGGTGGCGACGAATCGGCGGAGTATCACCGCCAGCAGGCCGAATACGCCGCGCTGCTCCGGCAACGCGGCGTGCCCGTCAGCATCGTCGTGCAGGCGCACGGCCACCATTTCGACGCGCTGGAGCCCCTCGGCGATGCCCAAAGCGAGCTGGCGGCGGCCGTGCTGGCGATGACCGCGGCGACAGCGTAAGCGGCGGTCAGGAGCGGGCCATCCGCGCATCCCTCGCCCTGGCCGGGAAGCAGAGGTCCGCCAGCAATGCCACCACGAGCAGCGCCGCGGCGGTCAGGAACAGCAGCCGGTGCGATCCCCCGCTCGCGTTGAACAGCGCGGAATAGGCGTAGCCCGCGACCGCCATCGCCGCCGCCGACAGGATGCTGGCGCGGCTCCAGGCGATGTTCTGCCGTGGCGCATGCTCGGGCACGAGCTCGTGCACGCGTGCCAGCGCCAACGGCACCATGCCGGGCGCGAAGGTGCCGATGACAACGGTCAGGGCGCCCAGCACCAGCAGATTGTCGGTGATGTAGACCGCTGCCAGCACGATCGCCAGCACCAGCGAGACCAGCCGGATGCTCGGGCTGGCGCCGAGGCGATCGGCGAGGAAGCCGTACAGCGGCGGCCCGGCGATGGCGCCCAGTCCGTAGATCGCCCAGAACACCGAGCCCAGATGCGTTCCCGCGCCCAGGCCGCGGGCGATGAAGTCCACCAGAAACACCATCGGCGCCACGGCCGCCGTGGCCATCAGCGCGTACTGCAGGTACAGCATCCAGACGGCGCCGCCGAAATGCGCCTTCGCGGATGGCGGGGCTTTGGCCGCCGCCGGGTGGGGATGATCCAGTTGCCGCGGCGGCCAGGCAAACCAGCTGGCGGCGGTCAGCAGCGCCGACAGAATGCCCAGGCCGATCCAGGTCTGGGCCAGGCCCAGTTCCAGCAGCAGCGGAATCAGCGTGCCCGATCCCGCAATGCCAAGCCCCAGCCCGAGAAAGATCGCCCCGCCCGCGGCGCCTTTGCGCGCCGGCGGCACGTGCGGCAGGATGGTGCCGGCTACCAGCACCATGACCACACCGCCCGCCATGCCGGACATGAAGCGCCACGAGAAATACCAGCCGAACGACAGCGGCACGGCGCAGGCGAGGAAGGCGGCGGTGATCCACACCATCATCAGCCGCAGCGTGCGTTCGTTGCCCAGGCGCGCGCCGACGGCGCGGCCGATCAACGCGCCGCAGACATAGCCGGCCAGATTGGCGGCGCCCAGATAGATCACGCTGGAGGCCGGGAACCAGTGCGCCTGGATCAGTTCGGGAATCAGCGGCGTGAAGGCGAAACGCGCCAGTCCGATGCTGTCGAGGCTGGCGCACAGGCCGGCAAAGATATAGCGCCAGACCAGCGCGCGGTCCAGCTGTGCCGGCGTGAAGGTGGGGGATGGCTTGGTCATTCGTTCGGTTGTTGAGGGAGGGCGGAGGGAGGCCAACGTCCACCGACAACGCGGTGGACGTGTCATGTTTGACACTCATGTCATGTTTGACAAAATAGTCAAGATTGACGGATGTGTCAATCATGCGCTTAAATGGCTGCATGTCTTCAGGGGCATTTGACGCCCCGGCATTCGGAGAAACAGATGGCTGGCGTTCGCCAATTCGATGAAAGCCTCGCGCTGGACAAGGCGCTGGCGCTGTTCTGGCAGAAGGGCTATGCGGCGACCTCGATGCAGGAGCTGGCCGAGGCCACCGGGGTGCAGCGCGGCTCCCTGTACAACGCCTACGGCGACAAGGAGACGCTGTTCCTGCGCGTGTTCGACGTCTATCGCGAGCGCTTCGTTAGCCAGATGCGCGAGGCGCTGGACAAGCCCAGGCTGCGCGACGCGCTGCGCAGCTTCTTCGGCTGTGTGATTGTTTCGATGACCACTTCGATGGGCAGCGGGATGCCGACCCGCGGCTGCCTCAGCACCAAGACCGCGGTGGGCACCGAAGATCTGGACGGGCCGCTGCGCACGGCCCTGAGGGCCTTGCTCGACGATATCGAGCAGGTGCTGTTCGAGCGCTTGTCACGCGAAGGCGAACCGTCGCAGCTCGCGCTGCCGCCGCGGCAGGCGGCCCGGCTGATCGTCACCTTCACGCGGGGGCTGGTGGTGGTCGAACGGGTCTATCAGGACGAGAAGCGCTTGCGCGCGGCGGCGGACAATCTGGTCGCGGTGCTGCTTGGCGCTGCATAGCGGGTCAGCCGAATCGACGCGCCAGCCCCATTGCGAAGGCGGCACCATTGTTCAAGACCGGCCAACAGTCCTGCCAATGCCGGGGCGATGATCTTTTTGGCGCCGCCGCGCATAGTTCTCCCATGTCGCAAGCATTCCCTTCTTTCCGCGACCTTCCAACGGAGAACTGACATGAGCACCGACGAACGCACCAGCCACCGCACCAACGAAGGCACCAACGAAGGCACCAACGACCGCACCGCAAGCCGGGTCGCCATCGTGACCGGCGCCTCGCGCGGCATCGGCGCCGCGATCGCGCAGCGCCTGGCCCGCGACGGCTTCACCGTCGTCATCAACTATGCCGGCAGCGCCCGCGAGGCGGAGGCGCTGGCCGGGCAGATCGAGCAGGAGGGCGGGCGCGCCATCACCGCGCAGGCCGACGTCTGCGACAGCGCCGCGGTCCGGCGCATGTTCGACGCGGCGGAGACCGCCTTCGGCGGCGTCGATGTGCTGGTCAATAACGCCGGCGTCATGCGTCTGGCCACGCTGGCCGACAGCGACGACGCCCTGTTCGACAGCCAGGTCGCCATCAACCTGAAGGGCACCTTCAACACGCTGCGCGAGGCGTCGCGGCGCCTGCGCAACGGCGGGCGGATCATCAATCTGTCGTCGAGCGTGGTTGGCCTGTATCAGCCCACCTACGGAATCTATGCGGCCACCAAGGCCGGCGTCGAAGCGATGACGCACGTGCTGACCAAGGAATTGCGCGGCCGCAATATCACCGTCAACACGGTGGCGCCCGGTCCCACCGCGACCGCGCTGTTCCTCGACGGCAAGCCGCAGGAGCTCATCGAGCGGCTGGCCAAGCTGGCGCCGCTCGAGCGGCTTGGCCAGCCCGAGGACATCGCCAATGCGGTGGCCTTCCTGGCCGGTCCCGATGGCGCGTGGATCAACGGGCAGACGCTGCGCGCGAACGGCGGCGTGATCTGATGCGCGACGATCTCGCCGGCGCTAGCGGAAGTTGGCGCGATACTGCGCCGGCGAGATCCCCAGCCGCTGCTGGAACAGCACGCGCATGCGGTCGACCGTCACGAAGCCGCACTTGTAGGCGATCGATTTCAACGGCAGGGCGCTGCCTTCCAGCAGATTGCGCGCGATATCGATGCGCGCCCGCTCGATGAACGCGTGCGGCGTCATGCCGGTATCCGCGACGAACAGGCGGACCAGATTGCGTCCGCTCATGCCGACCTCGGCAGCCAGCGCGTCGAGCGTCAGCCTGGCACCGATATTCGCCATCACATAGGCCTGCGCGCGTGCCACCGGTGAGTCGGCCTGGGTCGGCGCCGCGGCCAGATACGGGCTGAACTGCGACTGGCCGCCCTGGCGCTGCGCCACCACCACCAGCCGCTTGGCCACCGCCAGCGCCACTGCGGCGCCATGGTCCTCCCGCACCATGGCCAACGCCAGGTCGATTCCGGCGGTGACGCCCGCCGAGGTGACCAGCTTGCCGTCGCGCAGATAGATGCGGTCGTACTCGACCGTGGCGGCGGGAAAGCGCTCCGCGAGGTGGGCGGCATTCTGCCAATGGGTCGTCACCGTGCGGCCGTCCAGCAGGCCGGCATGACCCAGCACAAAGGCGCCGGTACAGACCGACCCATGCAGCCGCGCGCGCGACGCCGCGGTACGCAGCCACTTCGACACCGCGGCATCCGCCGGCGCGGTCGGCAGCCCGGGGCCGCCGGCCACCAGCACGATATCGAAGCGGGGCGCTTCGTCGCCCAGCGACAGGTCCGGCATCAGCTGCATGCCGTTCGACGCGCGCAGCGGCTTGCGCGTCCTGCCCACCAGCACCGTTTCATAGCGGTCCTTGCGGCCGATAAAGGCATTGGCCTCGGCGAAGACGTCGACCGGCCCGGCGACGTCCAGCGCCTGTACGCCGTCGAGCATCAGGATGGCTACGGTGGTCACGCTCATGGGATGGGTTTCCTGCGGCTGTCTTCAAGCGCCGTCACGATGTCCGGATCTGACGGAATGGCGTCATTGTAGTCAGACACGGCGCAGACCAGAATGAAGGCGCGAGACCGGGACCGCTGTGGCGACCGAAGGCGACCAAGGACGACCCAGGACGGCGGCGGCCCCGGCTGGCAGTTCCCTTCTCACTCTTGCGATGGCGACCGCATCGTGCGCCTTGCCGATGCCCGCCATGCCGATCGTTCAGGAGCAATCAAGATGGCCGAAATCATTGCCGGTATTCGCGTACCCGACAGCGCGATGGCACGCGCCGCCACCCAGCTGGTGCGCGACACCGAGGACGATCTGCTGTACCACCACAGCCGCCGCGTGTTCTTCTGGGGCGCGCTGACCGGCGAGCGCAAGGCGCTGGCCTACGACCCGGAGCTGCTCTATATCGGCGCGATGTTCCACGATATGGGGCTGACGCAGCGCTATGCCAGCGACAATCTGCGTTTCGAGGTGGACGGCGCCAACGCGGCGCGCGACTTCCTGAAGGGCTATGGCATTGCCGAGCGGGATATCGACGATGTCTGGGCCGCGATCGCGCTGCATACGACGCCGGGCGTTCCCGAACATATGCGCCCGACGGTGGCGCTGGTCACGGCGGGCGTCGAGATGGACGTGCTGGGACTGTGCTATCACGACTTCACCGGCGAGCAGCGCGACCACGTCTGCCGGCATCATCCGCGCGAGCACAACTTCAAGGAAAGCATCATCGACCATTTCGCCGAGGGCACGCGCCGCAAGCCGCTGACGACCTTCGGCAACGTCAAGGCCGATGTGCTGGCGCTGAAGGATCCGAACTATCAGCGCCTGAACTTCTGCAGCATCATCCTGGGGTCGGCCTGGCCGACCTGAGCCAAGGCCGTGCCATGGCGCCGGACGGTCTGCGATACGGCATACGGGCGTGCCTTACCCCAACAGGCACGGCGCTCCCTGCGTCATTGCAGCGTCAGCCCGATCGCCTTGGTGGCGGCCTGGTAGGTGGGCCAGACGCGGCCGATGAACTGGCGCAGCGCATCGCCGGTCAACGGCGTGTCCTGGCTGCCGAGTTGTTGCCGGACCATCTTGACCTGCTCGGACTCGGTGATCGATTTCGTCACCAGATCGGCCAGCCGCGCGCCGATCTCCGGTGGCAGCCCGGCCGGTCCCAGCAGCATGTTGCATTCGGTCAGGTTGCGGAACACCGGGCTGTTGAAGCCCTCGTCTGCCCAGGTCGGGATGCCGGGCAGCCGGTCGCTGCGCGGGCCGGAGATGATCAGGATCGGCTTGAGGCCACCGGACTGCAGACCGCCCGACATGCCGAGCAGCGAGCCCGCGCCGACGTCGATATGGCCGGCCAGCAGGTCGCCCATCATCGCTCCCGTGCCCTTGTAGTTGATGATGTCGAGCTGGGCGCCGGTCTCCTTCTTCAGCTGGGCCACCATCAGCTGCCAGCCCGAGCCTACGCCGTAGTTGCCGACCGAGACCGGCCGCTTGCGGGACAGCGCCAGCACTTCCTTGAAGTTGTTGGCGGGCAGGTTCTTGTTGGCGACCATCACGCCCACGCCGGTGCTGACCGCGGCGATCGGCACCAGGTCGCGCGACGGATCGATCGGCGGCTTGCGCAGCAGCACCGGCGCCTGCGCGAGCTGGCTGTGCAGCGTGAACAGCAGCGTGTAGCCGTCGGGCTCGCTGCGCGCGACCGTCTCGGCGGCGATCATGCCGACGCCGCCGGGCTTGTTCTCGACGACCACGGGCACCTTCAGCACGCTGGTGAAATACTCGGCGAAGGCGCGGGCCGTACTGTCGTTCGACGAACCTGGCGCCTGCGCCGCGATGATGCGGATCGGCCGGGTTGGCCAGTTGGCGGCGCGCGCGGACGCGAACGGCCACGGCAGCACCGCGAGCGCCGCGCCGGCGCGCAACAAGCGACGGCGCCGGCCGTCTACCAGCCATGGGGGTGGGATCTCAGCCTTCATATCGTCTCCGTGTCGTTGTTATCACTGCCCGGCGGTGAGCCGCGGCCGCGGTCCGCGCCGCCGCGACCGCTACATGCCGATCAGCGCGGCCCGCTCCACCAGATTGCGCACGATGCGGATCGACGCGATGTCGATCATCTTGCCGTCGTACTGGACGGCGCCCAAGCCCTGTGCGAGCGCGGCGTCGTAGGCGCGCATCATGTCGCGCGCGCGGGCGACATCGTCGGGCGAGGGCGAGAACACCTGCTGCGCAAGTTCGACCTGCGACGGGTGGATCGCCCACTTGCCGACCATGCCGAGGATCATCGCGCGCCGCGCTTCCTGCAGATAGACGTCCGGGTCGCGGAAATCGGCGAAGGGGCCGTCGACCGCGTCGAGCCGGTTGGCGCGCGCGGCGATCGTCAGCCGGTGCCGCTGGTAGTGCCAGATATCGCCCGGATAGCCGCCGCTGCCGCCGATGTCCCGCACGGAGACGCCCTGGCTGGCCGAGTAGTCGCCCATGCCGAAGATCAGGCATTCGAGCCGGGGCGTGGAGGCGGCGATCGCTTCCACGTTCATCATGGCCTCGACCTCTTCGATCAGCACGTCGATGCCGATCCGGTGCGGCAGCTTGAGCTTGATCTCCATCATCGTCAGCAGCTTGTCGACGAACTGCACGTCGGCGGCGCTCATCGCCTTGGGCAGCATGATCACGTCGAGGTTGGCACCCGCGCCCTCGACCACTTCGATGATGTCCTCGTAGGCGTATTCGGTGGTCAGGTCGTTGACGCGCACGCAGCGGGTGGTCCTGCCCCAGTCGAGCCCGTTCAGCGCATCGACGATCCTTGCCCGCGCGGGGCGCTTCTCGGCCGGCGCGACGGCATCCTCGAGATCGAGAAAGACGAAGTCGACGTCCATCGCGGCGGCCTTGCTCATCATCTTCTCGCTCGAGCCCGGCACCGAAAGCTGGCAGCGGCGCAGCCGCCGCGGTCGTTGTTGTGCATCCCTTTGCATCGCTGTGTTTGCTCCTTGGTGGTATGCGCTGTCGCCAGGCGAACCATGGCGATCCGGTTTGTCACGGCCGCAGCGCGGCAATCTCGGTCGCGGTGAAGCCGAAGTCGGCCAGCGTCCGTTCGGTGTGCTCGCCGACCATCGGGGCGCGGCGGCGCACCGCGCCCGGCGTCGCGCTCATTCGCACCGGCGTGCCGGCGACCGTCAACGGCCGGGCCGCGCCCGGCTGCTCGACCTCGACCAGCATGTCGCGCACGCGGAAATGCGGGTCGGCGAAGATGTCGCGGGCATCGAACACCGGACCGAACGGGATCTCGCCGCCGAGTTCGCGCGCCAGTTCCTGCTTCGTGAAGCGCCGGGTCCAGGCGGAGACGAGCTCGTCCACCTCTTCGCGATGCGCGACACGGGCGTCGTTGCTGGCAAAGCGGGGATCGTGCTGCAGCTCGGGCCGCTGCATGCGCGCGACCAGCAGGGCCCAGAAGCGGTCGTTCGGCACGCCCAGGCTGACGTAGCCGTCGGCGGCGGGAAACAGTCCGAACGGGCACAGCAGCGGGTGGCCGTTGCCTTCCGGCCCCGGCGCGTTGCCCGTCACGCCGTACTGGAACACCAGCCGCTCGCAGACCGCGAGCACCGCGTCGACCATCGCCACGTCGACGAACTGCCCCTGGCCGGTACGCTGTGCGCGCCAGCAGGCCGCCGCGATGCCGTACGCCAGGAACATCGCCGGCACGATATCGCCGACGCCCGGGCCGATCTTGGTGGGCGGGCCGCCGCGGCGGGCGCCGGTGATGCCCATGATGCCGCCCATGGCCTGCGCGACCGGGTCATAGGCCGGCCAGTCGGCGTAGGGGCTGGCGCCGCTGCGCGGATCGCCGAAGCCCCGCAGCGTGGCGTAGACGAGCCGCGGGTTCGCGGCGGCCAGCGTCTCGTAGCCCAGCCCGAGGCGGTCCATCACGCCGACGCGGTAGTTCTCGACCAGCACGTCGGCCTGGCGTGCCAGCCGCAGCAGCGCCTCGCGCCCGGCGGGCCGCTTCAGGTCCAGCTCCACCGATTCCTTGTTGCGGTTGATCGAGCCGAAGTAGGCGCCGTATCCGCGCTGCTCCAGGCGCAGCGCGCCATCCAGATGCGGACCGTTGCGCCGCGTCAGATCGCCGCCCGGCGGCTCGATCTTGATGACCCGCGCGCCCTGGTCGGCCAGCATCATCGACGCATACGGCCCGGCCAGCATCTGCGTCAGGTCGAGCACGACCAGGCCGTCGAGCGCGCCGACGGGGCGCTCGTCGCCGCTCATCGCTCGCCCCTGGTCATCGGTCACCCCAATGGCTCTTGCGCTTGAGCAGCACCGTGCGTTCGGCCTGCACGCACAGCCTGTCGTCCTGGTTGATGCCGTAGTGGCGGAAGCGGACGAGGCCGGCGTCCGCCCGGTCGGGCGCGTCTTCTACCGCCAGCACCTCGGAGTAGGCGTACAGCGTGTCGCCATGGAAGACCGGATGCGACAGCCGGATCTTGTCCAGGCCGATTTCGCGCAGGCATTGCTCCGCGGTGTCCTGCGCGGCAAGGCCCAGCACCATCGACAGATTGATGCCGCCGAACACCACCCGCTGCGAAAAGATGCCGTTTGCCGCGCGCCGCATGGCGTCCTCGTTGAAATGGCCCTCGGCGGTGTTCATCACCATATTGGTCAGCAGCACGTTGTCCATCTCGGTCACCGTCTTGCCGCGCGCATGGCGGATCAGCATGCCGGGCGAGAAATCCTCGAAGTAGCCGTCGTGGCTGGTCAGCGCATGCGTCTTCATGCCGTTGCCCTCCCGGCGCCCTGGCGCTGATCGAAGGCGCGGCTGGCGATCATCGCTTCGACCTCCGAACGTCCCAGCAGGCTGTTGGCGATGATGCGCTGCTGGATTTCCGAGGTGCCCTCGAAGATCTTGGTCAGCCGCGCGTCGCGCCAGTAGCGCTCGACCGGGAACAGCTTGGTATAGCCTGCGCCGCCGAAGATCTGCAGCGCGGTCGAGGTCACGCGTTCGGCCATCTCCGAGGCGAAGTACTTGACCATCGACGCCTCCTTGTCGCAACGGCGGCCGCTGTCGATCTCGTTGCAGACGTAGTACAGCAGCTGGCGCGCGGCCTCGATTTCAGTGGCCATCGTGGCGATCTTGAAGCGGATCGCCTGATATTCGGCGATCGGCATGCCGAACTGGCGGCGCTCCAGCGAGTAGGCGATCGCGTCCTCGAGCGCGCCCTGGGCCAGTCCGATCGCACGGGCCGCGGTATGCGCGCGGGCGCCTTCCAGGCCCTTGGCCATCAGCAGGAAGGCCTTGCCTTCGCCGCCCATCAGGTTGCGGGCGGGGACGCGCACGCCATCGAGTGCCAGCTCGAAGGTCTTCCAGCCGAAATAGCCGATCTTGGGAATCGGCGAGCCGGTCATGCCCGGCGGAAAGCTGCCGCGTTCCTTCTCGATCATGAAGCAGGAAATCCCTTCCCAGCGCTTGTCGGGACTCGGCGGCGGCGAGGTGCGCGCGAACAGGATCAGGTAGTCGGCTCCATCGGCGAACGTGCACCAGTACTTGTTGCCGGTCAGCACCCATTCGTCGCCGTCGCGCTCGGCGCGGCACGAGATCGAGGCCAGGTCCGAGCCGGTGTCGGGCTCCGACAGCGCGCTGGCGTTCAGGAATTCGCCGCGCACCACGCGCGGCAGATAGGCCTGCCGCATGTCCTCGGGCATCGCCTTCATGATCCAGCCGCCCTGCGCGCGCGCGACGATCGAGGCGACCGACATCCAGCCGCGCGACAGCTGTTCGCAAATCAGGCAGTACTCGAAGATGCCGAGGCCCAGGCCGCCGTACTGCTCGGGAATCGTGATGCCGAAATACCCCATCTCGGCCATCTTGTCGCGCAGATCCATCGGGATCTCGGCGTCGGGGCCGTCGAGGGCATTGGCGACGGGCAGCACCTCCTTCATGGTGAACTCGCGCGCCGCCTCGCGGATCATCTGGCGCTCTTCCGTCATGTAGCCCTTGCCGTCTGCCGATATGGTCATGCCCTGGTCCTCACAAGATTCGAACGTTTGAACGCGATCACCGCTTCGCCGCGCTGGTTGGTGCCGCGCGTGTGCCAGGTCACGATGCCGTAGCCGGGGCGATTGCTGGCGAGCCGGCGCGACACCACCTCGGAGCTGGCGTACAGCGTGTCGCCGGGATAGACGTGCTCCACGAAGCTGAGCTCGTCGACGCCGAGAAACGGACCGCCGCCTTCCGACAGGTCCTCGACCGACAGGCCGAAGACGGTGTTGAACACCAGCAGCGGATTGACCGGAATGCGCGGATGGCCGGCGGCCTCCGCCATTGCCGCATTGGTGTATTGCGGGTTGTAGTGCAGCGTCAGCACCGAGAACAGCGTGTTGTCGGCCTCGCTGACGGTGCGGCCCCAGTGATGGGTGAAGGCGCGGCCGGGCTCGAAGTCCTCGTAGCGATTGCCGCGTACGCGCAGCGTCGCCTCGGCCTTGAGCCGGGCTACGGTGGGGTCCACGGAAGCGGTGTCCTGGGATGTCATCGGATTGCCTCGAACAGGGGGTCAAGGGAAGGGAGCCGGTCTAGCGCTTGCACCGCATCGACCAGGCGGCCAAAGCGCGCACCGCCCAGCACCGGCGTGACGATGGCCTCGGCCTTGGCCAGCAATTGCTGCCATTGCCGATCGAGATCGGCGGCCGGCACCGCGACATTGGCGCTTTCGCGCAGCGTGCGGCCATCGCGGGTGCGAATCTCGACCACGGCGGCGTTGCGGTCGCCCCCCTGGTCGGTGTGCAGCGCGACGCGTTGGCGGGCGCGCGCGAGGCGCGGATCGGTGGCCTGCCGGTCGGTGTAGTTGTCGAGCGAGGCGGTGGACACACCATCGAGGGCCATCACCGCAAGATGCTGGATCGAGAACTTGATCTCCAGGCCGGTGCGCGGCTGCGCGATGTCGCACACGCCGCGATGGGGACCGGACACGAGAATGGCCATCGTCTCCATGTCGTCCAGGCCGATGCCGTGCTTGCGGCGCGCCTGTGCCACGGCCTCGAGCGTGGAGTGGGTCAGGTAGCAGGAGGCGTGGTACTTGAACAGCGTCTTCTCGATCGCCATGGTGTTTCGCGGCTCGAACCGCGCGGGCAGCGGATCGCCGTCCGGCGCCTGCGTGGCTGCAAATCCCTGTGCGCATTCGAGCGCCGCGGTGTTGGCGGTGAAGCCGCGCGCCGCCAACCGGGCCGCCATCACGCCATGCATCGCGGCCTTGCCGGCATGCAGCGGCTTGGCCATCGTGCCGAACATGCATTTGAGGCCGGCCGCCTGCGTGGCCGCCAGGCCGAGCGCGTGCGCGCTGCGATCCGGGTCCAGCCGCATCAGCCGGGCGCACGCCGCCGCCGCGCCGATCGCGCCGGTGGTGCCGGTCGGATGCAGGCCGAAGCGGTATTGCGCGTCGCCAATCCGCTCGCCGATGCGCGATTCCACCTCATGGCCGATCACCAGCGCGCGCAGCAGATCGATGCCGCCGGCGCGCTGCAGCTCGGCCACCGCCAGCGCGGCCGGAGCGACCGGTACGGTGGGGTGGCCGCGCATCGCGGAAGCGACGTCGTCGAAGTCGAGCGCGTGGCCGGCCGCGCCATTGATCAGCGCAGCGTCGGCCACGTGCGCGCGGGTGCCGCCCAGCAGGGTGCAGGGCGCGGTCGAGTCGCCGCCATGTTCGGCAGTCAGCATCGTGACCAGCGGCTCGCCGTTGGCGGCGATCGCCACCGCCAGCCAGTCCAGCAGCGCGTGGCGCGCCCACATCAGGGCCGCCGGCCCGATCGCCGTGTCGTCGACCGTGCTGATCCACTGCGCCATCGCGCCGGTATAGCCGGGTGCCGCCTGCTCGGATCGTTCCATGTCCACCTGTTCGATGCGCCCGGTTTGGCGGGCGACGGTTGTTGCGGGTGGAGGCAGTATCGGCCCGCGCGGCATCGGCGGGCATCACATATGTGATGGATGACGACGGCAGCAAATCATCATGGATGTGATGGCGGGGCGCCGGGCGGAGAGGCAGACTGCATGTCGCGCGGTCCCGCACCGCCTGTCCGCCAACCACTTCGAGATCGAGACCATGACCGACGATTCCCTCCGCCTGCGCCGCTCGGTGCTCTATGTTCCCGCGGCCAACGCCCGCGCCATCGACAAGTCGGCCGCGCTGCCATGCGATGCGATCGTGTTCGACTTGGAAGATGCGGTGTCGCCCGCGATGAAGAGCGCCGCGCGCGCGCAGCTTGGGCAAGCGCTGTCGGGGCGGCGGTCTGCCGGCCAGGAGATCGTGCTGCGCGTCAATGCATTGGGCACCGCCGAGTTCGCGCAGGACCTGATGCTCGCCGCCAGCGCGCGCGTCGACGCGGTGTTGCTGCCGAAGGTCGGCGACGACAGCGATGTCGTGGCATTCGCCCGCGCCTGCGCGGCGCTGGCATGGGACAAGCCGCCGGCGCTATGGGCGATGGTGGAGACGCCGCAGGCGATCCATCGGCTCGATGCGATCGTCGCGGCCGGGCGTGCGGCGACACCGCGCCTCGATTGCCTGGTGATCGGCACCAACGATCTGGCCAAGGACACCGGTGTATTTGCCGGCGAGGAGCGCCGCCATCTGATGCCCTGGCTGATGCAGGCCGTGCTGGCGGCGAAACGCTACGGGGTCGACATTCTCGATGGCGTCTGGAACGACTTCGGCGACCAGGCCGGCTATGCCGCGGAACTGACCCAAGCCGTGCGGATGGCATTCGATGGCAAGACGCTGATCCACCCGTCGCAGATCGACGCCGCCAACGCGGCATTCGCGCCGTCGGCACAGCAGGTCGCGGAAGCCGAGCGGATTGCCGCCGCCTTCGCGGCGAACGAGAACGCAGACGCGGGGGTGATCAATCTCGATGGCAGGATGGTCGAACGGCTGCATCTGGAACAGGCGCTGCGGCTGCTGGCTCGCCACCGCGCAATCGTGCAGGCGGAGCAGCGGCGGGGCGGGGCGGCTGCGACTGCCGCGAACGCTCCGAACGCTGCGAATGCAGCGAATGCAGCGAACGCGGCGAAGGTCTAGCAGTTTCGCGCGACGGCCAGCACCGCGGGCAGCAACTGCTTGCGGCGCGCATGCAGCCGGGCCACGGGCCCGCCGGTACCGATGCCCAGCCATTGTCCGCGGATCGGTGTTGCCAGCAGCGTGGCCAGGACGCCGGCGCCGGGCGTGGCGAGATTGGCCGATTCGTAGTAACCCTGCTCGCGCGCCTGCCGGACGGCGCGCATGGTATCGGCCAGCCGCGCCGGCGGCCATGCGCTCTTGTGCTCGGCGTTATAGCGGCGCAGCAGGCGGCCCACCTCGTCGTCGTTCATCCGGCTCATCAGCATGATGCCGATCGCGGTCAGATGCATCGGGCGCATCGCGCCGGAGACGGCGGTCAGCCGCAGCGCGTGGGGCGATTCGATGACCGACAGGTACTGCAGCATGATGCCGTTCTGGCGTCCCAGCAGCACGGTCTCGCCGGTGTCCGCCGATAGCCGCCGCATGGCATCGTGGACGGTCGCGCTGGTGCCATGCTTGCGCGTGGTCCAGTCGCAAAGGAAGGACACCCGCACGGAAGGGCAGAAGGTGCGCGCCTGCGCATCGAATTCCATATAGCCCCGGCCTACCAGCGTGCGCACCAGCATCGATGCGCTCGATTGCGGTATCCCCAGCTTCTCGACGATTTCGCCGACCCGCAGCGGCCGCCGCTCGCGCTCGAACAGCTCGAGCAGATCGAAGACCCGGTTCGCCGATTTCACCATGCCTGCATCCACAGCCTGTCTCCCCTTGCCGGGCGGTCGCGCCGCCGGTCGAATTGCCGAACTGCCGTATGGTACGCCGGCCGTAGCACCCGCCGCGCATGACGTTCCGGCGGGACGGCCCCGCGATGGGTCGCTAGCCAAGGCTTTCCGATATGGAATCGAAACGTGCACGAATCATCGCTGTAGCTCGATTCGGGAATGGCATACATTGCTCCCACCCTGCCGCACGAGATCGCCGATCTCCCGGTCCGCATCCCCGCGAGAGCCAGCCAGAGCCATGAAAGCCAGCCCACTTCCTTCCCTGCCCAGCCGTGCCGTGGTCCGCGAGGTCGGCCTGCGCGACGGCCTGCAGAGCGTGCAGACCATCGTGCCGACCGAACACAAGCGCGAATGGATCCGCGCCGCCTACGACGCCGGCCAGCGCGAAATCGAGATCGGCTCCTTCGTGCCGGCGCGGTTGCTGCCGCAATTGGCCGATACGGCCGAGCTGCTGGCCTTCGCCAGGACGCTGCCGGGCTTGTTCTGCTCGGTGCTGGTGCCGAATCTGCGCGGCGCCGAGCTGGCGCTTGCCCACGGTGCCGACCTGATGCTGGTGCCGCTGTCGGCCAGCCATGCGCACAGCCTGGCGAACCTGCGCAAGACCCCCGACGAAGTGGTGGCCGAGGTGGCCCGCATGCGCGCGGCCCGCGACGCCGCCGGGGCGAGCACGCTGATCGAGGGCGGCGTGGGCACGGCGTTCGGCTGCACGATCCAGGGCCATGTCGATGCCGACGAAGTATTGCGCCTGATGCAGGCGCTGCTCGATGCCGGGGCGGACCGCGTCAGCCTTGCCGATACGGTGGGCTATGCCGATCCCGCGCAGGTGGCCGCGCTGTTCGAGCGCGCCGTCGCGCTCGCCGGCGACAGGTTCTGGTGCGGCCATTTCCACGATACCCGCGGACTGGGGCTGGCCAATGTCTACGCCGCGATGCAGACCGGCGTGAACCGCTTCGACGCCTGCCTCGGCGGCATCGGCGGCTGCCCGCATGCGCCGGGCGCGAGCGGCAATGTCGCCACCGAAGACCTGGCCTATATGCTGGGCAGCATGGGCATCGACACCGGCCTCGATATCGGCGCGCTGCTGCGCCTGCGCGAGCGTGTGGCGGGCTGGCTCTCCGGCGAGACCCTGCACGGCACGCTGTGGCGCGCCGGCTTGCCGAAGACATTCCCCGGTGTCGGCGCTGACGACGATGCCGGCCTTGCCGCGCCGAGCCGCTGTGGCACGGCACCGTCCCCGACGCCCATCCCGACTTTCCCAGCCTGATCGCCACTGAGTGGGTCATATCATGATGCAAAGCAACGAATCCCTCCCGCTCGCCGGCATCCGCGTGGTCGAGTTCACCCATATGGTCATGGGCCCGACCTGCGGCATGATCCTGGCCGATCTCGGTGCCGAGGTCGTCAAGGTCGAACCGCCCGGCGGCGACAAGACGCGCAACCTGCCCGGCCTGGGCATCGGCTTTTTCCGCGCCTTCAACCGCAACAAGAAGAGCGTGGTGCTCGACATCACCACCGACGAGGGCCGTGCCACCGCGGCGGAACTGGCCGGGCAGTGCGACGTGCTGCTGGAGAACTTCCGTCCCGGCCTGATGCGCAAGCTCGGCCTGGACTACGACACGCTGTCCAAGTCCTGTCCGCGGCTGATCTATGTCTCGCACAAGGGCTTCCTGCCGGGGCCGTATGAGAACCGGCTGGCGCTCGACGAGGTGGTGCAGATGATGGGCGGGCTGTCGTACATGACCGGACCGAAGGGGCGGCCCTTGCGCGCCGGCACCTCGGTCAACGACATCATGGGCGGCATGTTCGGCGCGATCGGCGTGCTGGCCGCGCTGCGCGAGCGCGATCGCACCGGCCGCGGCCAGGAGATCCAGAGCGCGCTGTTCGAGAACTGCGTGTTCCTGGCCTCGCAGCATATGCAGCAGTACGTGATGACGGGCGAGGCGCCGCCGCCGATGCCCTCGCGCGTATCGGCTTGGAGCGTCTACGACGTCTTCACGCTGGCCGACGGCGAGCAGCTGTTCATCGGCGCGGTCAGCGACAAGCAGTTCGTCACGCTGTGCAGGGTGCTGGAGCGGCCGGACCTGCTGGACGTGCCCGAGTACACCAGCAATGCCTCGCGCGTCGCGGTACGGCCGCAACTGCTGGATCAGCTCGGCGGCATCCTGCGGCATCACCGCGTCGCCGAGCTGGCGCCCAAGCTCGAGGCGGCCGGCATTCCGTACGCGCCGATCGTGCGCCCCGATCAGCTGCTCGACGACGTGCATCTGAAGGCAAGCGGGGGACTGGTGCCGATGCAGGCCGACGACGGCTCGACGGCGCCGGCCGTGCTGCTGCCGCTGCTGATGGGCGGCCGCCGCCCCGGCGTGCGCCATCCCTTGCCGAAGGCCGGCGAGCACAACGACGAAATCCTGGCGCGCCTGGGCAAGGGCGCGCGCTGACAGCACCGGGGCGGCCGGCGCGCGATCTGCGCTGGCCAGGCCCGAACAGGCCGCGGCACAGCGGCCGGACATACCCATCCGGAGACAACATCATGCATTCACCCCGCTCGCGCGCCATCGCGCCCTCGCTTCCGATCCGTCGCAATGTGATCAAACTGGCCGCGGCGGCCGTCACGCTCGGCATGCTCGCCGTGCCGGCGCTGTATCCGCTTCGGAACGCGCAGGCGCAGCCGGGTTCCGGCAAGCCGATCCGGCTGATCCTGCCGATCAGCGCGGGTTCCGGTGTCGATGCGATTGTGCGGACGGCCGCGCTGGCGCTGGGCAAGGCGCTCGGCCAGCCGGTCGTGATCGAGAACATGCCCGGCGCGGGCGGCATCACGGGCACGGCCGCGGTCGTCAAGGCGGCGCCGGACGGCACCACGCTCGGCATGGTGTCGAACAACCACGCGATCAATCCGAGCGTGTTCAAGTCGATGCCCTTCGATGCGATCAAGGACATCACGCCGATCAGCGTGCTGGGCGCGACCTCGCTGGTGCTGGTGGTCAACCCGAAGGTGCCGGCGCGCAACGTCAAGGAGCTGGTCGCCCTGCTGAAGGCCAAACCGGACGAATACAACTACGCCTCGTCGGGCAACGGCACCGTGATTCATCTGGCCGGCCAGATGTTCCTGGAGGAGGCCGGCGTCAAGGCGCGCCATATCCCGTACAAGGGCACCGGGCCGATGGTCACCGATCTGCTGTCGGGGCAGGTGCAGATGGGCGTGGTCGCGCTGAACGCCGTGCTGCCGCATCTGAAGGCCGGCACGCTGCGCGCGATCGGCCTGTGCGGCGCGAGCCGTTCGCAGGCGGCGCCCGATATCCCGACCATCGCCGAACAAGGCTTGCCCGCCTACGACATCGAGGGCTGGTTCGCGCTGGTCGGTCCGGCCAACCTGCCGCCCGCCGAGGTCCAGCGCCTGCACGATGCCTTCGCCAGGGCCTTCACCAGCCCCGAGGTGGTCGAGGCGCTGAAGAAGCAGGCGACCGCCACGCGGCCGACCACGCCGGCGCAGGCGGCAACGTTCTTCGCCAGCGAGGCGGCGCGCTATGCCACGCTGGTCAAGAAGGCCAACGTATCGGTCGAATAGCGGCACGCGGGGCTTCCCGGGATTTGAGCGAAGAGGAAGTGCGCAATCTGCGCGCGAACGCCCCCGATTACGTCCGCCGCGGCGCGGATTACAAGAGCCGACTGAAGAAGCTCGTGTGACAGAGCACTTGCGCCCGACATGCGTGCGGCACGCGTTCCGAGCGATACGCCGAGGGAAAACACCCGCTTCGCGGCGTCAGCTGCGACCGTCGCCCGAGGTCCCTCCCTGATGTCGGGCCAGATGCAGTTGGTGCAGCGTGATCTTGCGCACTTCCGCCTGGCTGCTGCCGATATGCGCGCGCAGCAGCATCGTGGCCTGGTCGGCGCGCTTGGCGAGGATCGCGCGCAGGATCTGCGCGTGCTCTTCGTAGGTGGCCTCGATCCGGAACGACTTGGTGAAATCGAGACTGCGCACCATGCGGATGCGCTCGGTGATGTCGCGGTGTATCCGCGCCATTTCCGCATTGCCGGCCGCTTCGACCAGCGCGCAATGGAATTCCTCGTCCCATTGCCGGACCTGGACGCCGTCGGTACTGCGCCGCGCGGGCTCCACCAGCCAGATCGCGGCCAACTGCTCCATGCGGGAACGATCAACCGCGGCACCGTACACCGCAGTCCCCGTGCACAGGCGCTGCGCCGCCGTGGTTTCCAGCACCATGCGCAGGTCGTAGAGCTGCTCGTAGCGGTCGAAGTCGAACGGCAGCACGCGCCAGCCGCTGCGGAACATCACCTCGACATAGCCCTCCTGCTGCAGACGCACCAGCGCCTGGCGCACCGGCGTGCGCGACACGCCCAGCCGGGCGCACAGCTCCAGTTCGGTGAAGCGGTCGCCGGGCAGCAGCCGGAACTGGCCGATGTCGCGCTTCAGTCCGTCGTAGACCTGGTCGGCGACCAAGCGCCGCGGGCCGGCGTCGGCGTCGGCCGTTCCCGTTGGGGTTGCCGTCCCGGTGCGAGGGCGGGCGGTCATCGGCGCCGCCTTTGTGGGCGCCGTCTTGGGCGCCGTCCTGGATGTTGTCTTGACCGCCTTGATGGTGGTCGCGCGTGCCTGCTTGCCGAGGGTCTGCATGGAAAGAAGGTGTCTCCGTCTTCTGCTGCTTCGAAGCATACCGCGCGGCGGGCCGTTCCGGCGCCGCGCGCAGTTCAGCGCCGCACCTCGCGCTGGAAGATTTCCATGCTGAGCCGCTTGGTATCGACGAAGCTGGGCTGCGACAGCGTCTCGACCGTGCGGGGTCGCGCATCGCCGTAGTGCAGGATTTCCGCGACCCGCGTGGGGCGTTTGGTCAGCAGCAGCACTTCGTCGGCCAGGTAGACCGCTTCCTCGAGATCGTGCGAGACAAGCATCATGGTGGTGCCGGTCTGCATGAAGACCTCCTGCAGCTTCTCGCGGATGAACAGCGTCATCTCGAAATCCAGCGCCGAGAAGGGTTCGTCGAGGAACAGCACTTCGGGCTTCGGCGCCAGCGCGCGCATGATCGATGCGGTCTGCTGCTGGCCGCCTGACAGCTCATACGGATAGCGGTTCAGGTCGAACTTGACGTCGAAGGAGGCGACCAGCTCGGCCATGCGGCGGTCGACCTCGGCCTTGGATTGCCCGGCCATCTTCAGCGGGTAGGCGATATTGTCGATGGTCCGCATCCACGGAAACAGCGCCTCGCGGTAGTTCTGGAACACGTAGCCGATCTTGGTGTCCTTCAGCGACTTGCCGTCGAACAGGATTTCGCCGGCGTCGATCGGCACCAGCCCGGCAATCATGTTGATCAGCGTGGACTTGCCGCATCCGTTGGGACCGAAGATCGAGACGATCTTGGCCTTCGGGATATCGAGATCGAAATTCTCGTACAGCGGCCAGCCGGCGAAGTACTTGGTCAGCCCACGGATGGTGATATGCGTGCCGGCGGGGCCGGGACGGAAGGCCGGCTTCGGCGTATCCGCGAAAACGGGGGCGTTGATCACTGCGCTCATCTGCCGCTCCAATGCACGATCCGGCGTTCGATCACCAGAAACAGGATGTTCAATACATAGCCGAGCGCGCCCGCGGCCAGGATCGCCGCGTACATGCTCTTGACGTTCAGAACCTGCTGCGCGTCGATGATGCGATGGCCAAGGCCGTTCTCCGAGCCGATGAACATCTCGGCGACGATCACGATCACCAGCGCCATCGATACCGCCGAGCGCAGGCCGACGAAGGACGGCTGCAGGCTTTCCCAGATCAGCACGTCCTTGAAGATCTGCCAGCGCGAGGCACCCATCACCTGCGCCGCCGCCACGCGCTGCTTGCGCGCGTTGATCACGCCGTAGGCGCTGTTGAATACCACGATCAGCAGTGCGCCGAACGCGGCGATCGCCACCTTGTTGATGTCCGAGACGCCGAAGATCAGCAGGAATAGCGGGATCAGTGCCGACGACGGCGTCGAGCGGAAGAAGTCGATCAGGAACTCGACGCTGCGATAGGCCTTCTCGTTGCTGCCGAGCACCACGCCCAGCGGCATGCCGACGACCGCAGCCACGAGGAAGGCCTGCAGCGTGCGCGCGACCGTCACCAGGAAGTCGGTCAGCAGCGGACCGCCGAGCAGGCCCGACACCAGCGTGGCGATGGTGTCGGACGGCGGCGGCAGCAGGATGGCCTTGATGAAGCCGCCGCGCACGGCCAGGTCCCAGATGATGAACAGCACCAGCGGGCCCAGGAAGGGCAGCAGGCGGCTGCCCAGCGATGCCTTCGGCGACGCGGGCGTGGATGCCGCCGCCGCGGCGGCCCATGGCGGAGAGACAGGCGAAGACGTGGTCGTTTCCGGCATGGCAATCAACCTTTGTAGAGCATCGAGTCGACCAGTACGCGCTTGCTGAAGATGCCCTTCTCGGCGAACAGGTCGAAATACTTCTGGAAGTACGCCACGTCGCTGGGCTTGAAATCGGTCGAGAACACGTAGTCGACCATCGGCACCTCGGCCGTCAGCGCCCCGTCGATGGCGGTATAGCCCTTCAGCGATGGGCGCGCCTCGGGCAGGTTCTTCTGCACCAGTTCGACGCCGCGCCGATAGGCCGCGATGTATTTGCGCGCGACGTCGGGATGCCTGGCGATGAATTCGCTGGACAGGCTGGCCGATCCGCCGAACCAGGGTGCCATCGGATCGCCCAGCAGGTATTTGGCGATCACGCCGACCTCCAGCGTGCGGGTCGCGCCATTGAGGCGGCCGATCGTGCCGGTCGGCTCCAGCGTGTAGCACGCTTCGATCTGGCCCGCGGCAATCGCGGCCACATGCTGGCCGATCGGCAACTCGACCACCGTGGCGCCGGTCGCGCCGGCGCGCTCGAGCACCGTCCTGGCCATCAGCACGTTCTGCACGCCGGGCCCGCAGCCGATCTTCCTGCCTTTCAGCTCGGCGATGCGCTGGACCGGGCTCTCCTTGGCGACCAGGAATTCGTCGAGCACGTACCTGGCATTGCTCGGGTTGGCGCAGAAGATCTTGACCAATCCCGGCTGGGCGATCTCGCCGATCGCCAGCGCGGCCGACGCGGTTCCACTGGCGCTGCCCTCGGCGCGCCCGGCGAGGATGGCTTCGGTGACCTGCTGCGGGCTGGCGAACTTCAGCGCCTGCACATTCAGGCCGGCCTCCTTGAAATAGCCCTTGTCGATTGCGGCGAAGAAAGGCAAGCCCGAGGCGACCGGCCAGAAACCGATGCGGATCGGCGGCGCGCTTTGCGCACGCACGATGGCGGGTGCGGCGATGGCGCCGAGCGCGGTCGCGGCGGCGGCCTTGAGCACGCTGCGGCGGCCGCGCTGCGGCGTTGCGGTGTCGAAAGCCGGCAACGCGCGGGCAGCGCGGGAGGGCATGGATTCACGGGGCATCAGATCGCTCCTGGAGGTTGAGGTCGCTGGTCGGTAGTGAGGCACGGGCAGTGTTCGGCGTGCGCGGGGCTCGATGGTTGGTGCGAGAGACGATTCCGTCAGGCGTTGGCCGCGACATAGGCGCGCCAGCCGCCGAAGTGGCTGATGTCGGTGGCACCGGCCAGCGCGAACGGCTCGCACAGGAAGCCCTGCACTTCGCTGCCGTCGTCGAGGCGGATGCGGCCGATGCCAAGCGGCGCAGGGATCAGCGCGACGAATGAGCCATAGTCCTGCATCGGCATCTCCCAGATTTCCAGCGCGATGCGGTGCCCGGTGCCGGGCGCGACGCGCAACAGCCCGGGCTTTGCCGGCGTGCTGTCCGGCAGCGCGTAGAGCCGATAGTCGGCGGCGGTCATGGCAGCGGATACCAGGCGCCCATGGCGCTCGGTCAGTTGGCGGTTCAGCGGCATGCCGCTCAGGTGCGCGCCCACCACGGCCACCCGCACGGTGTCCTGGCCCACGGGTGTGAGCCCAGGGATCGAGCCGGGCGTGGGCAACGGCAGGCCGGTCGCGCCCTGCGTCAGTCCGCTGCGGTGGTGATAGCGCTGCCCCAGCTCGGCCAGCCGCAGATCGCTGCCACATGGGCCGATCAGCGTGATGCCGAAGGGCAGGCCGTCCGCGCGCAGGCTGCTGGGAACCGACAAGGCCGCGTAGTCGAGCAGATTGACGAAATTGGTATAGGCGCCGAGATGGCGGTTCAGCGCGATCGGGTCGTCGCGCATCTGCGCGATCGTGTAGTGGGTCGGTGCGGTCGGCACCAGCAGCAGGTCGATGCGCTCCCACATCGCTGCCGCGCGCTGCCCGAGCGCACGCAATCGCGTCTGCGCGTCGAACACGTCGGCCGCGCTGTAGTCGCGGCCGCTGGCAACGATGCTGCGAACCGGCTCGAACACGTCGGCTTCGTGCGCATCGAAGAAGCGGCGGATCGCCGCGTAGCGCTCGGCCACCAGCGCGCTGTCGTAGAGCAGGGCAGCGGCCTCGGCGAGCGGCGCGTAGTCGATCGTCACCGGCTCGCCGCCCAGTTCGCGCAACCGTTCGATCGCGACGGTGAATTCGCGCTCGGCAAGCGCATCGCCGCAGAATTCGAGCGTGTTGGGGACGCCAAAACGGAAGGTGGCCGGAAAGGGGCAGCGACAAAGCTGCAGTTCGCGTGAGTACGGGTCGAGCGCGTCGTAGCCCTGGGCAACGGCCAGTACACGGGATGCCGTGTCGACCGTGCGCGCGAAGATGGACACGCAGTCGACGCTCTGCGCTGCCGGCAGTACGCCGCGGGCGCTGATCAGACCCTTGCTCGGCTTGAGCCCGACGATATTGTTCAGCCCCGCGGGCACGCGGCCGGAGCCGGCGGTATCGGTGCCCAGCGCGAAATCGACTTCACCGGTGGCCACCACATAGGCCGAACCCGAGCTCGATCCTCCAGACACATAGCGCGCATCGAAGGCGTTGGGCACCGCGCCATAGGGCGAACGCGTGCCGTTCAACCCGCAAGCGAACTGATCGAGATTGGTCTTTCCATACAGCGATGCACCAGCCGCAAGCAGGCTCTGCACCACCGGCGCGCTGTCGCGCGGCATCCGGTCGAACGCAGGGCAGGCCGCCGTGGTCGGGTAGCCGGCCAGATCGATGTTGTCCTTGATCGCAAACGACAGGCCGGCCAACGGCCCGTCGGCCGCGCCGGCAAGCGCGATGTCCAAGCGCCGGATCCAGGCGGGGGACGTCTCGTCATGAAGAATAGGGTCGGCAGCGGCAGGTCGCATTTTGGTGCATCCAAGCTTGTATCCAAGATGGAATGCAACCGCCATGCCAGCTCTCCCCGCAGTGTCCCGGCTCGCGGCGAACAGTCTGACGGCGATCAAACCGAGAACCGATTCGGCGCAATTGACTTCTAATGATAATGCAATATCATTATCGGATTTGTCGACCTGGCCGACCTTATCGACCTTATCGGCCTTATCGACCTTATTGGCCTCGTCGACCTCGTCGATCTCATCCACCCTGACCCGCTCACCGTGCGCTCTACCATGCAAAGACAACCTCATACAAACCGATGGCAGCAGCGCGCCGCCGTGGCTTTGCTGGCCACGGCGCCGGGCATCTGCGCGGCGCAGGAAGGCGAGGCCGGAGCGGTCGCGGAGCTGGAGGCGGTGACCGTTACCGGCACGCGCGAGCGGGCCTACCGCGCGGTGGTCGCACCCACCGCCAACAAGAGCGATACCGCGCTGAAGGAAACGCCGTTCTCGATCCAGACCGTGACGCGCGAGTTGATCGAGGACCGTGGCGTGTTCACGCTGGGGGAGGCCATCCGCACGGTCCCCGGTGTGACGGCACAAGTCGGCTGGGGCGGCAGCAACGACCGCTTCCGGCTGCGCGGCTTCGCGACCTCGGCGAACCTGAAGAACGGCTTTCGCCGCAGCGTCTTTGCCCCGGTCGACGAGATGGCCAACATCGAGCAGATCGAGGTGCTCAAGGGCCCGGCGTCCGCGCTCTATGGCCGCTTCGAGCCCGGCGGGGTGGTCAATATCGTGACCCGCAAGCCGTTGGACAAACCGCAGCACAGCGTGGAATTGACCGGCGGCAGCCACGACTTCCGCCGCGCGACGGTGGACAGCACCGGGCCGATCAGCGACACGCTGAGCTATCGGATCACCGGCTCATGGCAGGACAATCGCAGCTTCCGCGACTTCGTCGATGCGCAGACGCTGTTCGTCTCGCCGGTGCTGCAGTGGAAGCTGGCACCACAGACGCGCCTGACCGCGGAATTCGAGTTCGGCCGCCGGCGCGGCGCCTTCGACCGCGGCTTCGGCAACAGCCCGTTGTTTCTCAACGTGCCGATCCATTACAACTATGGCGAGCGGGACGCGCGGCTGGACAACGACAGCGCGCTGGGCTCGCTGGTGCTCGATCATCGCTTCGACAATGGCTGGGCGTTGCGCGCCGGGGCGCTGCGCTCCTATGCGCGCACCGATGCGGTCTGGTATCCGTATGGATTCCCCGCGCTCAGCGGCGCCGATGGGCCCGACCCGCAGGTCAATCGCCGCAAGCAGCGCAATATCGACCGGCAGACCGATACCACGCTGATGGCGGAGGCCTCGCGCCGCTTCGATACCGGCGGCATCGGCCACCGCGTATTGATCGGTGCCGATTACAACTGGGACGAATGGGACTTCAGCGCGCAGGCGAACCTCGGGCCGGGCGGCTTCCCGGTGAACCTGCCGATCGATCTCTACCACCCGGTGCATGGCGCCAACGCCGGCGCGCTGCTGCCGTACGACGGCTCGCGCTACGCCAGCCGCAATCTGGGCCTGTACGCGCAGGACGAGCTGCAGTTCGGAGCGCATTGGCGGTTGCTGCTCGGCCTGCGCTACGACCGCTCGCGGACCAGCGCGCGCGCCCAGTACCTGCAGGCGGCGGACACGCTGGTCCGGCATGACGACGCGCTGTCGCCGCGCGTGGGGCTGACGTGGACGCCGGTCGAGCCGGTGTCGTTCTACGCCAGCTGGGCGCGGTCCTTCCTGACCGAACCGTCCGGCGGCATGCTGCGCGCCGGCACGCTGCCCGCGCCGTCGCGCGGCAAGCAGACCGAAATCGGCGCCAAGTTCAGCCTGCTGGACGGCCGGCTGGAGCCGACCGTCGCACTGTTCGACATCCGCCGCAGCAACGGCGTGGTCTCCGATCCGGAGGACTTCAACTATGTGGTCCAGGTCGGCGAGCAGCGCAGCCGCGGCTGGGAGATCGACGTGCCGTTCAGCATCACGCCACGCTGGCGCGTGCTGGCGAGCTACACGCAATACAAGGCCGAGATCGCCGCCGACAGCAATCCGGCGCTGGTCGGCAAGCTGCTGGCCAATGCGCCGCGCCGCACCGCCAGTATCTGGACCACCTACGATTTCGCCGGCGCCGCGTCGGGACTGAGCGTCGGCATCGGCGCGACCTATGTGGGCGAACGGCAGGCCAACACGGAGAACTCGTTCGCTCTGCCGTCCTACACGCGCTGGGACGCAAATATCGCCTACCGCTTCGGCAAGGCGCGGCGCTACAAGCTGCAGCTGACGGTGCAGAACCTGGGCGATCGCCGCTATTACGACTCCGGCGGCGCCTTCGTGCCGACCTATCCGGGCGCGCCGCGCACCGTGTTCGCCAGCTTCGGAGCGACGCTGTGACGGTGTTGGCGACCACGGGACTGTTCGCCGGCCATGGCGGGCGTCCGCTGCTCGGGCCGCTCGACCTGTCCATCCCGAGCGGGCGGTTCGTCTGCCTGCTGGGCGCGAATGGCGCCGGCAAATCGACGCTGATCCGCACGCTGTGCGCGATGCAGGCGCCCGTGGCGGGACAGGTGCATCTGGACGGCGAGTCGATCCACGCGATGCCCGCCGCGCAACGTGCGCGGCGTCTTGCCGTGGTGTTGACCGAGCGGGTCGACGGCACGCTGATGCGCGGCTACGAGCTGGCCAGCATGGGGCGCTATCCCTATCTGGGCTGGGCGGGCCGGCTGAGCCCCGACGACCATCGCATCGTGCACGACGCGCTGGCGAGCGCCGGCGCCCTGTCGCTGGCGGAGCGGCTGGTTGCCGAGATGTCCGACGGCGAGCGGCAGAAGATCATGATTGCCCGCGCGCTGGCACAGCAGCCACGCTTGCTGGTGCTCGACGAAGCGACCGCCTTCCTCGACCTGCCGCGCCGCGTCGGCACGATGCAGCTGCTGCTGGATCTTGCACACCGGCATGGCCTCGCGGTACTGCTGTCCACGCACGACCTGGAACTGGCGCTGCGCTACGCCGACGAGCTGTGGTTGATCGACGGCCAGCGGCGGTTGCATGTCGGCGCACCGGAGGACCTCGCCATCGACGGCGTGCTGGGGGCGAGCTTTGCCGCCGACGGACTGACCTTCGATCTCGAACGCGCGGAGCTGCGCGTGGGACCGGCAGGAACCCGCGCGATCCGGCTGGAAGGCGCGGGGCTGCGCGCCAGCTGGGCCGCACGGGCGCTGGAGCGGGCCGGGTATGTGCGCGATCCCGCCGCCGCGCTGACGCTGCGCGCCGATGCGGCGGGATATACCGTCGCCGGTGAAGGCGGCGTGGCGACGTGCTATCCGACGCTTGGCGCGCTGGTCGAGGCGCTACGAAGGCCGTCGAAGGCGACGGCCTTCGCGCAGGGGCCGCGGTGAACCGGCGCAGGACCGTGGCGGCAACCGTGGCGGCAACCGGGGCCGCAACCCGGGCTGCAACCCGGGCTGCAACCCGGGCCGCGATCGCCTCGGCGACCGCGCGGGCCACGGCGTCCGCCATCGCACTGGCCATGCTGCTGTGCGGCTGCACGCGGATCGAAGCTCCGCCGCGCGCCACGTGGCCGACACAGGCCGTCGGCGCCGCCGGTCCCACTGCCAACCTCGATGCCGCCTGCGTCGCCGACTATCGCCCCGGCGTCGACTACTTCCCGCACAAGACGACGTTTTCCCATTCGTCCCAGCTCGAGGTCGAATACGGCCCGCACTACAAGCGCGTGCGCTTCACGCCGAGCGTGGGCACCGGCGAACGGCTCGAATATCTGCTGGTCCAGTGCGGTACGCCGGTGCCGCCGCATCGCGACGACGTACCGGTGATCATGGTGCCGATCCAGCGCCTGGTCACCGGCAACGCGGCCATGCTCGGCGCGCTGGACGAACTGGGCCTGGTGGACCGCCTGTACGGCACGGAAAACGTGCGCAGCGTGACCGTGCCATCGGTGCGGGCGCGGATCGAGCAGGGCAAGGTCCATGATATGTGGGGCTACGGCCATGCCTCGATCGAGCAGGCGATGTCGGTGCAGGCCGATGTCTATCTCAGCTTCTATTCGGCCTATCCGCAGGGCAATATGCATCCGCGCCTGTGGGAGCTGGGCGTGCGTGCGATCGCGCAGGCGGACCATCACGAGCCGCATCCGCTCGGGCGCGCGGAATGGCTCAAGCTGCTGGCGCTGCTGTCGAACCGCGAACAGCGTGCCAACGCGCAGTTCGCGTCGATCGAGGCGGCATATCGCCGGCTGGCCGCGCTGGCGGCGCGTGCGCCGACCCGCCCCGCGGTGATGTCCGGCTTTGCCGCGGGACGACAGAGCTTCGAGACCTTCGGAGCGGACAACCAGCGCGCGCGGCTGATTGCGGACGCGGGCGGACGCTATGTGCTGGACGGCGGCGGCACCGGCAGCCTGGTCTATCTGCCGTTCGAGCGCGTCTATGCGCGCGGCGTCGATGCGCCGGCCTGGCTCGGCACGGTGGGAGGGCGGGCCGATCTCGAAGCGTGGCTTGTCGCCAGTCCGCTGCACGGGCGCTTTGCTGCGGCGGCCGGCCGCAACGTCCATGCATGGGACCGCGGCTATACCGGGGCCTGGGCGTATCCCTACCAGGACCAGAGCATGACGCGGCCGCATATCCAGCTTGCCGAGGCCATCGCGGCGCTGCATCCCGAACTGGCATCCGAAGCGGCCGAGGTCGTCTCAGCCGCGCAAGCCGCCACGCCGACCTCCGATCCCCCCTCTCGATTCCTGCGGAAACTACCGTGACGACCCTGACTTCTGCCACGGCGCCGATGCCGCGGACCTCCATGCGGCGTGCTCCGCTGATCTTCGCCGGCCTGGTGCTGGCCATCGTGGTGTTGCTGCTGACCGAACTCACGCTGGGCGCGGTGGCTGTGCCGCTGCCCGCCGTGCTGCAGGCATTGACCGCGCAGCCGGTCGAGGCCGAGGTCTGGCGCGAGATCGTGCTGGGCTTTCGCCTGCCGCGGGCGATCAACGCGATGGTCAGCGGGGCCGCCCTGGGCGTGTCGGGCCTGCTGCTGCAGACGCTGTTCCGCAATCCGCTGGCCGATCCCTTCGTGCTCGGCATCGTGCACGGCGCGCGGCTGGGCACGGCACTGCTGGTCACCATCGCCGGCGTCGCGGGCAATGCCTTTCTGCTGCGCTACGGACTGGTCGGCGACCTCGGCATGGCACTGGCATCGATCGCCGGCTCCACCGCCGTGCTGGCCTTGCTTGCGGTGCTGTCGCGCCGGGTCGGCACGGTGACGCTGCTGATCACCGGACTGATGCTCGGCTATCTGGCGGTCGGGCTGATCAGCGCCTCGATGCACTTCATCGACGAAACGCAGGCGCGGGCGTTCAAGGCCTGGGACGACGCCAGCTTTGCCGGTGCCACGCGCCGGCAGCTCGAACTGCTGGTGCCCGGGGTAGCGATCGGCCTGCTCGGCAGCCTGTTGCTGGTCAAGCCGCTCAACGGCCTGCTGCTCGGGGAGCGCTATGCCGAATCGATGGGGATTCCGGTGACGCGGGTCAAGCGGGCCGCGTTGCTGGCCACCGCATGGCTGACGGGACTGGTGACGGCCTTCTGCGGACCGGTGGCCTTCCTGGGACTGGTTTCCGCGCAGGTGGCCCGCGCGCTGTGGCGCTGCGCCGACCATCGCGTGCTGCTGCCCGGTGCGGCGCTGGTCGGCGCGGTCCTCGGCCTTGCCGCCGACCTGGTGGTGCATCTGCCGTGGAGCCGGCATGTGTTCCATCTGAATGCGGTGATTGGCCTGGTCGGCGCGCCGGTGGCGCTCTACATGCTGTACCGGACAAAGGCGCTGCATCGCGCCGAATGAGGACTACTGCGGCGGCGGCCTTCACTGAATAAGTGCAATTAACCGCCAGTATTTTCGCCCAACTCCCAAGCCCGCCTGCAATCTGCGCGATCCGGACGGCAACAAGGTCCAGGTGGTCCATCGCGGCGATCTGCCTGCGGTTTCCGCCTGACAGGCAACAGCCGCCGCGGATTTCACTTGCGGCATCGTCGCCGCGCGCCGGTCACCGCCGCACGCGCGATGCGCAGAACAGGCTGACAGCTAGTCCATCGCGGGTCACCGTCCGGCGCTGCCGGTGTGGGTAAGGAGTGGTGTGGATCGCCGGCATGATACGGGCGATCCGCGGCGGCACGACGGCCTAATCGAGAAACAGGTCCGCGATCACCGAACGCAGCCAGCGATTGGCCGGGTCCTGGTGGTAGCGCTCGTGCCAATGCTGCTTGATCGAAAACGTCGGCAGCGGGAAGGGCGGGGCCAGCGCCTTGACGTTGGCGATGCCCATCAGCATTTGCGCCACTCGCTGCGGCACCGTGGCAACCAGGTCCGTATTGGCCAGCAGATTCCCGAGGCCCGGCAGTGTCGGCAGCGACAGCGCGACGTTGCGCGTGACGCGCCGCCGCTCCAGCTCGCGCTCGAGCAGATCGTGCCCGGTGCCGGCCGCGGTGATGGCAACGTGCTTCTCGCGCTTGAACAGCGACACCGTCATGCGCCGATCCACGCGGGGATGGTCCTGTCGCACCACGCAGGCGAAGCCCTGGTAAAACAGCCGCTGCTGGTAGAAGCCGGCCTCCAGCTCCGGCATGAAGCCGACCGCCAGATCGGCCTCGCCGCTTTCGAGCTGCTTCGGCGTGTCCGTGGAGATGCGCATCACTTCCACGCGAATGCCCGGCGCCAGCGCATGCAGTCGGTTCATCAGCCCCGGCAGAAACTGCAGATGACTGATATCGGTCATGCTGATGCGGAAGGTGCGTTCCGATCGAGGCGGGTCGAACACCACCTGCTGCTGCGTGGCGGTGCGCAGGATCGCCAGCGCCTGGCGGAACGGCTGGATCAGCGTCTCCGCATGCGGGGTCGGCAGCATGCCTTCGGCGGTCCTGACGAACAGCGGATCGCCGAACTGCTTGCGCAGGCGGCCAAGCGCCAGGCTGACCGAGGTCTGCGGCAGGCCAAGATGTTCGCCCGCACGCGACACGCTTCGCGTCTTGTACACCTCGTCGAAGATCGCCAGCAGCTTCGTATCCATTATTAAGAATCCCGCTTGCGCCTATGTCAGCCATTGCATGGACGCCATAGTGCCATTGCCCTAATCTTGCCGCAAGGCGCCACCGGATAGCGCGCCGGCATACAAACAAGACATCCTTGGAGACATTGAATGCAAACAGGCAAGCTGGGGAGATGGCTCGCTTGTACCGCGCTGGCCGCGACGGCCGCGGTATCGACGCTTTCCCATGGGCAGGACTGGCCAAGCGGACCGGTGCGCGTGATCGTGCCGTTCGCGGCCGGCTCGACGCCCGATATCACCGCGCGGCTGATCGGCGAACGGCTGACGGCACGGCTGGGGCAGCCGATGGTGGTGGAGAACAAGACGGGCGCCGCCGGCAATATCGGCACCGATGCCATCGCCAAGGCAAAACCCGATGGACAAACGATCGGGCTCAGCATCGCCGGTCCGCTGGCGGTCAATTCGCTGCTGTACGGCAAGATGCCCTATGACCCGGCGCGCGACCTGCAGCCGGTGACCATCGCGACCAGCCAGCCGGCGGTGCTGGTCGTAGCCAATCGCGTCCCGGCGCGCAACGCCGCCGAACTGCTGGCGCTGCTGAAGAAGCAACCGAAGGCATTGAGCTATTCATCGATGGGGGCCGGCACGATCTCGCATCTGGCAGTGGCGGCGCTGGCCGCGCGCAGCGAGGCCGATCCGGTCCATGTGCCGTACCCCGGCTCCGTCGCGGCGGTCACTGCTGTGATCGCCGGCGACGTCGACATGGCGATCCTGCCGGCGGCCACCGTGATGCCGCATGTCAGGAATGGGCGCATCAAGGCGCTGGCGGTGGCCAGCGCGAAGCGTTCGCCCTCGCTGCCGGACCTGCCGACGCTCGCGGAGGCCGGCATCGCCGACGTGCAGGCGGACGCCTGGATCGGCTATGTGGTGCCGGCCGGCACGCCGGCGCCGATCGTCAAGCGGCTGCACGACGAGATCGTCGCGGTGCTGGCGGAACCGGCGCTGCGCGAGAAGCTGCGCCTCCAATTCATGGACCCGGTCGGCAACACGCCCGATGCGTTCCGCCGCGTGATGGCGGAGGACGTCGCACGCTGGAAGCCGGTCATCGAAAAACACAGGATTCGGCTGGACTAGCATGGCAACGACAATGGAAGGTCTCTCTGCTCGCTCTGGGCTCTCTCGCGGGGACACGCTGACCGAGGCGGCGCGCGATGTCCCCGTGCTCGGCCCCTTCGATGTGGTCGTGCTGGGCGGCGGCCCCGCCGGCATCAGCGCGGCCGCGGCGGCGGCCTGCAACGGGGCGCGCGTGCTGCTGGCCGAGCGCTACGGTTTCCTCGGCGGCATGGGCACGGCGGCCGGCGTGACCAACTTCTGCGGCCTGCATGCCAACGTATTCGGCGAGATCCGCCAGGTGGTGCACGGCGTCGCCGACGATCTGCTGATGCGGATGCGCCGGCTCGACGGCCTGAACGAACCGCATCTCGTGCTCGGCAAGATCCACGCACAAGCCTATGACATGTCGGCGTTCAAGTGCGCCGCCGATGCGCTGCTGGCCGACCACGGCGTTCATCTGCTGTTCCATGCGCTGGCCGCCGGCGTCGCGCGGCATGCGGACGGCACGCTCGATGCGCTGCTGCTCGAGACCAAGTCCGGCCGCGTCGCGGTGCGCGCGCGCTGTTTCATCGATTGCTCGGGCGACGCCGACATCGCGCACTGGGCCGGGGTGCCGACCGAGAAGGGCGACGGCCACGGACATATGCTGTACCCCACGCTGATGTTCCGCGTCGGCAATGTCGATGCGCAACGCGCGGGCGAGGCCTGGAAGACGATCCCGGCGTTGATGGACGAGGCCGAGGCCGCCGGGGAATTCCGCTTCCCGCGGCGCGGCGCGGTGGTCCGCCCGCAGAAGCATCCTTACGAGTGGCGCGTCAACGTGACCCAGCTGCGCAAGCTCGACGGCTCGGCAACCGACGGCACCGATGCGCAGTCGCTGAGCGAAGGAGAGATCGAGGGCCGCCGCCAGATCGTCGAGTACCTGCGCTTCCTGCGCACCAGGGTGCCAGGCTTCGAGAACGCCTACGCGCTCGACATCGCGCCGCAGCTCGGCATCCGCGAAACGCGCCGCCTGATCGGCGAAACCATGCTGAGCGCCGACGATGTGCTTAACTGCGCGGATTTCCCCGATGCGATCGGCGTCAACGGCTGGCCGCTGGAAAAGCATGTGGCCGGCGACGTGCAATGGGTCTGGCCGCCGATTCCGGATTCGCGCGGCTACAACCAGCTGCCATACCGGATGCTGCTGCCTCGCCGCGCCAGCGCGGGTGGCGTCGACAACCTGCTGGTGGCGGGCCGCTGCGCGTCGATGACGCATGACGGGCAATCGGCCGCGCGCGTGTCCGGCGCCTGCTTCGTGATGGGCCAGGCGGCCGGCACCGCAGCCGCGCTGGCGGTGCGCGACGGCCGTTCGCCGCACGACATCGACGTGGCGGAACTGCAGGCCTTGCTGGTCAAGCAGGGCGCCTTTCTCGGCGAAGCGAAATATGAGCGCTTGAAGCGCGCCTAGCCCTGCACCGCGGGTATCGCCGCTCGGCCGCCCGGATGCCCGCGGCCGAGCACCAGCATCGTCAGGCCGGCCAGTACAGCCGGAATGCCGACCAGCACGAACAGCGCCGGCATGCCCAGACCCAGCGACAGCATCGCGCCGCCGCCGACGGAGCCGACCACCGAGCCGATGCGCCCCACGCCGTTGGCCCAACTGACACCGGTCGCGCGGCAATCGGTCGGATAGTAGGCCGCCGACAGCGCGTTGGCGCCGACCTGGGAGCCGGACACGCAGAAGCCGGCCCAGAACACGGCGACGGCGGCCAGCACCGGGCTCGCGGTCACATTGCCGATCAGGGCGGTGAAAACGCCGGCCAGCGTGTAGCTCGCGGCCAGCACGTAGTGCGGGTTCAGCCGGTCCATCAGCCAGCCGAGCACGATGGCGCCCACGGTGCCGCCGACCTGGAACATCGCGGTCACCAGCGCCGCGTGCTTCAGCGAGATGCCGGTGCCGCGCAGCACGGTCGGCAGCCAGCTCGACAGCAGGTAGATCACCAGCAGGCTCATGAAGAAGGCGAACCACAGCAGCAAGGTGCCGCGCAACAGATCGGGACGGAACAGATGCCAGACCGGCGAGCCGGCCTGCGCGCGCGGCGGCACCATGAAGCCGGCGTCGCGCAGGTCCGCGTTGCGGTCGATCCGCTGCAGCGTCGCGGCGACGCGATCGAGCTTCTTGCCCACGGTCACCAGATAACGGACCGACTCGGGCAGCAGCACCAGCAGTACCGGCACCAGCAGCAGCGGCAGCACGCCGCCGACCACCAGCACGGAGCGCCAGCCATACGATTCGATCAGGCCCGCGGAGGCCAGCCCGCCGAGCGCCGAGCCGATCGTGAAGCCGCAGAACATCGTCGTCACCAGGAACGAGCGGCGTTTGTCGGGACAGTATTCCGAGGTCAGCGTGATCGCGTTGGGCATCGCGCCGCCCAGCCCAAGGCCGGTGATGAAGCGCAGCGCGATCAGCTCCCACAGCGAGTTCGACCAGGCCGATACCAGGCTGGCCACGCCGAAGAACAGCACGCTGAAGACCAGCACCGTCTTGCGGCCGTAGCGGTCCGACAGCGGGCCGAACAGGAAGGCGCCACCCATCAGGCCGGCCAGGCCCGCGCCGAACAGCGGCCCCAGTTGTGCCGGGCTCAACTGCCATTCGCTGCGGATGGCGGGCGCGATGAAGCCGATCGCGGCGGTATCGAAGCCGTCGATGGCGACGACGAGGAAGCACAGTACGACGATCAGGATCTGGAACGGCGATAACGGCGCTTCGTCGATGAAGCGCGTCACGTCGATGGCGGCGGGGCGCGGCATGGTTGTCTCCGGATTCTGGTTTTGAATGGATGAGCTGGGGCGCCGCCGTCTCCGTGGGGAGGCGGCGGGACTACGTGGTCCAGCAAGAGCTTCAACGAAACGTCGAGCGACGAAATATCGAGCCGGGCTAGCCCGGGCGCTGGCCCGGAGCCTTCAGGCAATCCTGCGCGCGCCATCCATGCAGCCAGGCCAGCGCGTCGTAGAACTGCTCCTGCGTGCGGTCGACCCACAACGAATTGCGCACCAGCCGTTCGACGCCCTTGGCGTGGTAGATCCGGCCCATTTCGCGGGCGGAATACAGCACGCGCGCCGTGCGCGGAATCCGGACCTTGTCGTACAGCGCGAACGCGGCCTCGAAGTCGCCGTCGCAGTGCTCGACCGCGGCGCCCAGCGTCACCGCGTCCTCCAGCGCCTGGCAGGCGCCCTGCGCGAGGTATTGCGTCATCGGATGGGCGGCGTCGCCCAGCAGCGTGGCGCGGCCGAAGCTCCAGCGCTCGACCGGATCGCGGTCGGCCGTCGCCCAGCGTTTCCACGAGGTCGGACGATGCAGCATCTGATGCGGGCGCGGATGGATGCCTTCGAAGTAGGACAGCACTTCCTCCTTGCTGCCCTCGCGCACGCCCCACACCTCCTGCTCGCGGCTATGGAACGTCACCACCAGGTTGTACTGCTGGCCGCCGCGCAGCGGGTAGTGGACCAGATGGCAATGGGGACCCGCCCAGACCACCGGCGCATTGATGCGCAGGTCCTGCGGCATGTCCTCCAGTTCGACGACCGCGCGATAGACCACGTGGCCGGTGACGCGTGGCTCGTCGCCCAGCAGCACCTGGCGCACGGCCGATTTGACGCCGTCGCAGCCGATCACGGCGTCCGCGCGGTGCCGCTCGCCGCGCTGGTCGATCACGGTGACGCCGTTGTCGTCCTGCTCGAGGCCCTCGACCCGCGTGGCCGTGCGGAAGCGGATCAGCGGATGGTCCTGCACCGCTTCGAGGATCGACAGATGGATGTCGGCGCGATGGATCACGGCATAGGGGTTGCCGAATCGCTGGCGATAGCGCGCGCCGACGTCGACCACCGCGACCTCGCTGGCATCGACCGCGTCCATCAGCATCAAATGGTCGGTGAATACCGAGCGGTTGCGCGCTGCCTCGCCGACCCCGAGCGCGTCCAGCGCGGCGAAGGCATTGGCCGCGAGCTGGATGCCCGCGCCGATCTCGCCGATCTGTTCGGCCTGTTCCAGCAATTCGATGCGGATGCCCTGCCGCGCGAGGGCCAGCGCCGCGGCCAGGCCGCCGATGCCGCCGCCGACCACGATGACCTTGCGGTCCTGTTGTGTTGTGTTCATCGATGTCTCCTGTCCCGCTCCTCGGGCAGCATGGCGCTCAGCCTTGATAGTCCGGCTGCCGGCGCGGCTCGGCGGCGCGGAAGGCCGGATGCTCGGCCGCATGGCGGTAGACCGCCATCGTCAGCGGAAAGCGCTCGGTGTCGCAGCCCATGCGCTGCGCGTTGGCGATCTGGGGCACCAGGCAGCAGTCCGCCAGCGTTGGCTGGTCGCCGAAGCACCACGGGCCGGCCGCGCGCTTGGCCAGCAGCCGTTCGACCATGGCCAGGCCCTCGTCGACCCAGTGCCGGTACCACGCATCCTTCTGCTCCGGCGATACGCCCAGCGTGTCCTGCAGATAGCGCAGCACGCGCAGATTGTTGACCGGATGGATGTCGCAGGCGATCGCATACGACAGCTCCAGCACGCGCGCCCGCGCTTCGGGGTCGGCGGGGATCAGCCGCGGTTCCGGATGGCGCGCATCGAGGTAGTCGACGATCGCCAGCGATTGCCCCAGGTGCATGTCGCCGTCGGCCAGCGCCGGCACGCTGGCCGAGGGATTGATCCGCTCGACATAGCCGGCGTCGCGATGCGCGCCGTTGCGGATATTGACCGGCACGTAGTCGTAGGGCAGGCCCTTCAGCGCGAGCGCGATCCGCACGCGGTAGGACGTCGAGCTGTTGAAGAAGCTGTGCAGCTGCATGATCGGCTTCCGCTCAGACGATGCGCACCGACAGTTCGCCGAGTCCCTGCACGCCGGCCACCATTTGCTGTCCCGGCTTCACCGCGCCGACGCCTTCCGGCGTGCCGGTAAAGATCAGGTCGCCCGCTTGCAGGCGGAAGTACTGCGACAGGCAGGCCACCGTTTCCGCGACCGACCAGATCAAATGCGAGACATTGCTGCGCTGGCGCGTCTCGCCATCGACGGTCAGCCACAGCTCGGCCTGCTCGGGGTGGCCGACGTTGGCGGCGCGATGCAGCGGGCCGATCGGTGCCGATGCATCGAAGGCCTTGCCGATTTCCCAGGGGCGGCCCATCTCGCGCATCTTCATCTGCAGGTCGCGCCGGGTCATGTCGAGACCCACCGCATAGCCCCAGACGTGGTCGAGCGCCTGCTCGACCGGAATATCGCTGCCGCCACGGCCGATCGCGGCCACCAGTTCCGCTTCGTAGTGATAGTTCTGCGTCTGCGAGGGGTAGGGCAGCGACAGCGTGTCGCCGTAGGCCACCGGAATCACCGCGTCGGCCGGCTTGCAGAAGAAGAACGGCGGCTCGCGGTCCGGATCGAAGCCCATTTCACGGGCATGCGCGGCGTAGTTGCGGCCGACGCAGTAGACGCGACGGACGGGGAAGCGGTCATCGCCGCTGCCGGCGACCGGAATGGCGACGGTGGGCGCCGGATCGAAAACATAGGGCATGGGAAGTCCTTGCAGGATCGTATCGTTCAGGAATGGAATGCGCGGATGACGGGCGCGGCGGTATGCCCCGCGCACGCCGGTGTCCCAATGCAGGCGGTCAGAGCCGTTCCTCGCGCAGCAGATTCAATGCGCTGAGCACAGGGCGGTCCGAATAGCTGAACAGCACCGCGTCCTCGACGCACGCCAGCTGCACCGGCTGCCACGATGGCGCGACGAAGATGTCGCGTGGCTCGAACTGGAACTGCATCTCGCCGATGCGCGCGGTGCCGCGGCCCTCGACGACGCTGTAGACCGTTGCGTCGGTGCTGCGATAGGTGCGGCCCTGGAAGCCCGCCGGCAGCAGCTGCATGAAGGTGGCCATGGTCGGCATCGGCCAGCCGCCGGTGGCGGGATTGACGTAGCGCAGCTTGACGCCGTCCCACGGGTCCAGGTCGCCATGGCGATAGAGCTGGTCCAGCGCCTCGCGCGTCCTCGCGTACGGATAGCTGAAGATCGGCGAACTGCCGCCGGTTGGCTGGTGGCGCACCGGCACCATGTTGTTGCCGAAGCGCGCGAAGCTGTTGCCCTCGGGCCGCGTGACCGGCTGCACGGCTTCGGGATAGCTCTCGGCAAAGCCGGCATCGAGCTGCAGCAGCAGCGGGATATCGAGTCCGTCGAGCCAGACCACCGGTTCGCCACCGTCGGACTCGATTGGATTGCCGTGGTCATGCCAGGTCCACGACGGCGTGATGATGAAATCGCCGGGATGCATCGTCGTGCGTTCGCCGTCGACCGCGGTCCACGCGCCCTGGCCCTCGACGATGAAGCGCAGCGCGGACTGCGTATGGCGATGGCTGGGCGCGATTTCGCCGGGCAGGATCAGTTGCAGGCCCGCGTACAGCGTCGACGTAATGCTCGATTTGCCGCGCAGGCCGGGGTTTTCGAGCACCAGCACGCGGCGTACCGCTTCGTCGGCGCTGATTACCGAACCCGCCTGCATCACCAGCGGACGGATCTGCTCGTATTTCCAGATCGCCGGCTGCGCTTTCGGCTGCGGTTGCGGCGGCACCAGCGCGTGCAGCGATTCCCACAGCGGCGCCATATGGCTGCGTCCGATCTGCTCGTAATAGGCCGCGCGGGCGATATCCCGCTTGCTGTTCGACATCGAGGTCTCCAATCGAGAAGGCACCGGCGGAGGCCCCCATCTCCCGTCTGCGGATGAGAGGCAGGGGGGCTTGTCCGCGTCATTCGTCGTTATTCGTTGGTTGGAACTGTAGCCGTGCAGGTATATTTCGAAAAATGAATTGTTGATCTGATCCATACGAATATGGATATGACTGGGAGGGTTTTCCCTGATGGATTGGACACACAGGCTGCGGCTTCGCAACCTGCAAATGCTGTTGAGCCTGGCCGAGACCGGCAACATGAGCCAGACCGCGGCGGCGCTCAATACCACGCAGCCCGGCCTGTCGAAGTGGCTGCGGGAGCTCGAGGAGGACATCGGCCTGCCGCTGTTCGAGCGGCACGCGCGCGGCCTGCGGCCGACGCCTTACGGCGAATCGCTGATCGAACATGCGCGCCGCATCGAAGCGCAGCTCGATAGCGCGCGCGACGATCTGCAGGCGCTGCGCGATGGCGGCAGCGGCCTCGTGGTGATCGGCACCTCCGGCGCATCGGCGGCCGATACCGTGCCGCTGGCGGTGGTGCGGCTGCTCAAGGCGATGCCCGGCGCGCAGATCCGCCTGGTCGAGAGCACGATGGATGAGCTGATGAGCCGGCTCGCGCGCGGCGAGCTCGACATCGTGGTCGGGCGCTCCGCGCCCGAGTTGCAGGACGCGCGCCTGCGTACCGAAGCGCTGTACATGGAGCCGATCCACTTCGTCGCGCGCCCCAAGCATCCACTGCTGGCGATGGCGGCGCTCGACTGGAACGCGCTCGAATCGTTCCAATGGGTGATCTGGCCACGCGGCACGCCGATCCGCAATGCGCTCGAATCCGCGTTGGCGGCGGCCGGGCGCCCGTTGCCCGCGCGCTGCGTCGAGTCCAATTCGACCATCCTGAACCTGACGCTGCTGAACCATACGAACATGATCGGCGTCGCCTCGCACCGCACCGCGCGCCGTCTTGAGGATCTGGGCGCGCTGCGCATCGTGCCGTTGCGGCTGTCGGGCTTCGGCTCGGTGTCGATGTATTGGCGCGAGGACAGCTTCCGCCGCGGCGCGGTGGTGGCCGCGCTCGATGCCTTGCGCGAAGCGGGCGGGGGTGGCAGCGTGTGACGGTGGTCTGCCGTCTCGAACGGTCCCACGCGCACGTGCGGATTGGATATGATGGCGCCCGCCGGCTTGCATCGGCTTCGGCTTCGGCTTCGGCATCGGCTTCGGCTTCGGCTTCGGCTTCGGCTTCGGCTTCGGCTTCGGCATCGGCCTGCGAGCCGCAACAACGACAACAACGAACGCAAATCATCACCACACGAAAGGAGACCGCCTCATGACGCCAATCACGCCCATGACGCCTCGCGCCCGCCATCTTCCCCGCCGTACCGTTCTCGCCATCGCGCTCGCCGGCCTGGCCACGGCAATGCTTGGACTGCCGAAGCCCGCTAGCGCGGCCGACTATCCGACCAAGCCGATCCGCTTCATCGTGCCCTACGCCGCGGGCGGCACCACCGACCTGGTGGCACGCACCGTCGGCCAACGTGTCGCCGAGAAGCTGGGCCAGCCCGTGGTGATCGAGAACCGGCCGGGCGCCGGCGGCAATATCGGCATGGAGGCCGTGGCCAAGGCGGCGCCGGACGGCTATACGATCGGCTTCGGCGCGATTTCTACCAATGCGCTGAACCCGCATATCTACAAGGCGATGCCCTTCGATCCGCGCCGCGATTTCACCGCGGTGAGCTTGCTCGGTACGTCGACCATCGTGCTGGAGGTCGGCAATCAGCTGCCGGTCAAGACCGTCGCCGAGCTGGTGGCGTGGGCCAAGCGCAATCCCGGGCTGACCTACGCGACCGCGGGCACCGGCACCTCGATGCATCTGGCCGGCGCGATGTTTGCGCAGATGACGGGCACCAGCCTGACCCACGTGCCGTACAAGGGCAGCAGCCCGGCAATCAACGACATGCTGGGCGGACATATCCCCGTGATGTTCGACAACCTGCCGGCCTCGCTGCCGCATATCCAGGCCGGCAAGCTGCGCGCGCTGGCGGTGGCGGGCACCACGCGCTCGCCGGCATTGCCCAATGTGCCGACGCTGGCCGAGGCGGGACTGGCCGGCTATTCGGTCGACCCGTGGTTCGGCGTGTACGGGCCCGCCGGCATGCCGGCCGACATCGTGCAGAAGCTCAATGCGGCGTTCGTCGAGGCGCTGGGCAGTGCGCCGGTGCGCGACAAGCTGGTGCAGGCCGGCTTCAACCCGAAGTCGTCGAGCGCCGCCGAGCTGCAAGCGCTGACGCAGGCGGAATACGAGAAGTTCGGCAAGGTGGCGCGCAGCGCGAATATCACGGTGGATTGATCGCGCCAATGCGGTGGTGACGCCGGGACATCGACACGCCGGTCGCGTACCTGTATATTTATACAGTCCATTTCGGCCCCAACGAACGACGTCAACGAAGGGCCTCACCGAAATGGCGCGATCCCCTGCCGTTATCGATGCCCGCCGCTGTTACTGCCACTCCGCCCAATTCTTCCGCCATCGCCCAGGACCGGCTCCCCGCTTCGCCGTGCGGGGAAGTCGGGCCAGTGGTGGCGGCCGACGACGAACCGCGCTACATCGTCGCGGTCCGCACGCTTTGCGAATTCACCGCCCGCGCCGGCGATCTGGACCTGCGGTTCACCCCTTCGCCGACCGCGCTGGAGGGCGTGGCGGGCCATGCCACCGTGACGTCCCGCCGGCCTGCCGGCTATCGGACCGAAATCGCGCTGAGCGGTGACTTCGGTCCGCTGCGCGTGCGCGGCCGTGCCGACGGCTACGATCCGGCGCTGCGGCGGCTCGAGGAAATCAAGACCGTGCGCGGCGATGCGGCCGAGGTGCCGGCCCATCATCGGCATCTGCATTGGGCGCAGGCCAAGGTCTACGGCTGGCTGATGTGCCAGCGCGAGGCGCTCGACGATATCGACATCGCGGTGGTCTATTTCGATATCGTCAGCGGGCGCGAGCGAACCGAGGCGCAGCGCTTTACCGCGGTGGCGCTGCGCGACGGCTTCGAGGCGCAATGCCGTGCCTTCATCGGCTGGGCCGAGCAGGAGCTGGCGCATCGCGCCGAGCGCGATCTGTCGCTGGAGGCGCTTGCCTTTCCGCATGCCGGATTCCGGGCCGGCCAGCGCGAACTCGCCGAATCGGTCTATCGCGCGAACCTCTCCGGCCGCTGCCTGCTCGCGCAGGCGCCCACCGGAATCGGCAAGACGGTCGGCACGATCTTCCCCGCGCTGAAGGCGATGCCGAAGCAGAAGATCGACAAGCTGTTCGTGTTGTCGGCCCGCTCGACCGGCCGGGCGCTGGCGCTGGAAGCCGCACGCGGGCTGGCCGCGCAGCGGGAAGCGATGCCCCTGCGCGTGCTGGAGATGGTGGCCCGCGACAAGGCCTGCGAATATCCGGGCCGTGCCTGCCACGGCGAAGCGTGTCCGCTGGCGCGCGGCTTCCATGACCGCCTGGCGGCGGCGCGTACGCAGGCGGCGCAGCAGACAATGCTGGACCGCGGCCACATCCGCCAGATCGCGCTGGCCCACGACATCTGCCCGTACTACCTGAGCCAGGAAATGGCGCGCTGGAGCGATGTGGTGGTGGCCGACTACAACTACTACTTCGACCGCACGGCGCTGCTGCATGCCTTTGCGCTGCACGACGGCTGGCGCGTCAGCGTGCTGGTCGACGAGGCCCATCAATTGCCGGAGCGGGCGCGCGACATGTACAGCGCCACGCTCGATCAGGCCGAATTCCGCGCGCTGCGGCGGCAGGCGCCGGTGGAGCTGCGCCGCGCGTTCGATCGCGTCGGCCGCCAATGGAATGCCGCGGCGAAGATGTTGGCCGGCGACTATCGGGCCGAGGCGAAAGTCCCGGCGCCGTTGCTCGATGCCTTCGAAGGGCTGTGCGCTGCGTTGCTGGAACGGTTCACGGAGCGGCCCACCGAGCAGGACCCGGCGCTGCAGCGCTTCTATTTCGATGTGCTGCAATTCTGCCGGCTCGCCGAACAGATCGGTCCGCATTCCGTGTTCGACATGACGCGCATGCCGGCGCGCGGCGCGCACGGCAATGTCCGTCTGGGGGTACGCAACCTGGTGCCGGCGCATTTCCTGCGGCCGCGACTGGCGGCGGCGCATTCGGTCTCGCTGTTCTCGGCCACGCTGGCGCCGGCCTCCTACTACGCGGATATGCTGGGCCTGCCGGAGCGATGGGTCTGGCACGAGGTGCCGTCGCCCTTCCAGCCGGACCAGCTGCGCGTTCGCGTCGCGTCGCATATTTCGACCCGCTTCGCGCATCGGCAGCGCTCGCTGCCCGATATCGTCGAACTGATCGCCGCGCAGTATCGCGACAGTCCGGGCAACTATCTCGCGTTCTTCAGCAGCCACGACTACCTGGGCGATGCGCTGGCCCTGTTCGCGCAGCGGCACGCCGATATCCCGAGCTGGTCGCAGGCGCGCGGCATGGGCGAGGCCGAGCAGGCCGAATTCCTCGCCGCCTTCCGGCCCGGCGGCCGCGGCGTGGGTTTTGCCGTATTGGGCGGGCCTTTTGCCGAGGGCGTCGATCTCCCAGGCGACCGCCTGATCGGTGCCATCGTCGCCACGCTTGGCCTACCCCAGTTCAATCCGGTCAACGAGCAGCTGCGCAGCCGGCTGGAGGACACGTTCGGCGACGGCTATGCCTACGCGTACCTGTATCCAGGCCTGCGCAAGGTCGTGCAGGCGGCGGGCAGGGTGATCCGCACCAGCGAGGACCGCGGCGTGGTGTATCTGATCGACGACCGGTTTGCGCAGCGGTCGGTGCGGGAGTTGTTGCCGAGATGGTGGCGGGTCGATGCGTAATTCGGGAGCGGCCATGCGCATGCTGGTGTGCCTAAGAAGGCATTAGCATTCGGTTTGCTCTGATATACAATTTCCAATGTATATCCAAGGAGAAAGCCATGCAGGTAGCGAAGTGGGGTAACAGCTTGGCTGTGCGTCTGCCGTCCAGCGTCGTGGAGGCGCTCGAATTGCGTGAAGGTGACGACATCGAGATTGTGGTCGATGACCCGCGGACCTTCGCTGTCCGAAAAAAGCCCGGTGCCGATGTGTTGCTGGAGCGGGTGAGACAGCTGCGTGGAAGGCTGCCAGCTGACTTCAAGTTCAGTCGGGATGAGGCGAATGAGAGAACCTAAAGGCAGCGCGTTCATTGATAGCAACGTCGTTCTTTATTTGCTGTCGGAGGACGCCAGGAAAGCGAACCGTTCTGAAGCCTTGCTGAGGACGCGGCCGATGATCAGCGTTCAAGTGCTGAACGAGGTGACCAGCGTATGCGTCCGAAAGCTGGATATGGCTTGGCACGAGATCGCGGACCTGGTGGACGCGGTGAAAAGTTTTTGCACTGTGGTCCCACTCACAGTCGATATCCACGACTCTGCACGGCGACTGGCTGAACGGCATGGCTTCGCGTTCTACGATGCCTGCATCGTCGCTACCGCTTCCATGAGCGGATGTCAGATCCTGTACACAGAGGACATGCACGACGGGCTGATCGTCGAGGACGGCCTGACGATACGGAATCCTTTTCTCTAGGCTGCCGATTGCCCGCTACGCCAGCGCCGCGATGGCCATCACGATCCCCGCGACGGCAAGCATGCCCACGACCGCAACGAGCTCGAACTCGTACCACGCTTCGCGCCGCAGTGGCGAGGCAGGATATCGCCCCAGCGTGACGATCTTCAGTACGAGCCAGCCCGGCCAGTAGAGGACCAACTGGAACAGCACGTACATCGCGAACCGCGCCACGAACCCGATGACCGACTCCATTGGCCATGCCCCGCTTGATGGTGGAATGGCCGCATTCCAAGCGGGGCGGCCGGTGCGTCAAGCCGCCATGGGGTAGCCATCAAGCCGCCGTATACGCCGTCTTCACCGTCGTATAGAACTCCTGCGCATACCGCCCCTGTTCGCGCGGACCATAACTCGATCCCTTGCGTCCGCCGAACGGCACGTGGAAATCCACGCCGGCGGTCGGCGCGTTGACCATCACCATGCCGGCCTGCGCGTGGCGCTTGAAATGCGCGGCCAGCTTCAGCGAGGTGGTGCAGATGCCGGCGGACAACCCGAACTCGGTATCGTTGGCCAGCGCCAGCGCTTCCTCGTAGTCGCGTGCCGCGATCACCGCGGCCACCGGCCCGAAGATCTCCTCGCGCGCGATCCGCATGTCGTTGCTGCAATCGACGAACAGCGCCGGGCTCAGGTAGAAGCCGTCCTTGCCGAGCGACAGCCGTTCGCCGCCGCACACCAGCCGCGCGCCCTCGGCCTTGCCGATGGCGATGTAGCGCTCGTCCTGTTCGAGCTGGCGCGCGTCGACCACCGGGCCGATCTGCGTGCGCGCATCGCGGGCGTCGCCGACCACCAGTGCCGCGGTCCGCTCGGCGAGCCGGGCAACGAAGCGGTCGTGGATGCCCTGTGTGACGATGATGCGGCTCGACGCGGTGCAACGCTGGCCGGTCGAATAGAACGAGCCCTGCAGCGCGACTTCGACCGCAAGCTCGAGGTCGGCATCGTCGGTGACCACCAGCGGATTCTTGCCGCCCATCTCCAGCTGGAACTTCGCCATGCGCTGGCAGGCCTGCGCGGCGATGCTGCGCCCGGTGGTCACCGAGCCCGTGAAGCTGATCGCGTCGACCTGCGGATGTTCGACCATCCGCTGGCCGACATCGCGTCCGCGGCCGAGCACCAGATTGAACGCCCCGGCCGGCAGGCCCGAGCGGCTCAGGATCTCCGCCAGCGCCCAGCTCGAACCCGGCACCAGCTCCGCGGGCTTGAACACCACGCAATTGCCGTAGGCCAGCGCCGGGGCGATCTTCCACGCGGGAATCGCGATCGGGAAGTTCCACGGCGCGATCAGCGCGACCACGCCGATCGGCTCGCGCGTGATCTCGACACCGATGCCGGGGCGCACGGACGGCAGCACCTCGCCCGCGGTACGCAGCGCCTCGCCGGCGAAGAACTTGAAGATCTGCGCGGCGCGCACCACCTCGCCGGTCGCCTCGGGCAGCGTCTTGCCTTCCTCGCGCGCCAGCAGGTCGCCCAGCTCGGCGCGGCGCTGCAGCAGCTCGTTGCCGACGAAATCGAGCACATCGAAGCGCTGCTGCGGCGTCGACAGCGACCACTTGCCGAAGGCCTGCCGCGCGGCGCGGACCGCCTGGTCGACGAGGGCGGCATCGCCCTGCGCGTAGTGGCCGATGATGTCCGATACATCGGACGGATTGACGTTGGCGCTGCTGTCGTTGCCGGCAACCCATTCGCCGGCGATGTAGTGCGATTTCACGGTAGCTTCCTTGTTCAACGGATCGGCGCTGCGGCATCGACGTCGCCCCCGCGAAGACGGGAACCCAGCGGCTTGCGCAGACGCTGGATTCCCGCCGGCGCGGGAACGACGGCGATCACTCCTTCTCGATGCCGGCGGTGCGGATGATGCGGCCCCAGCGGTCGAGTTCGGCGAGCTGGAAGCGGCCCAGCTCCTCGGCGCTCGACAGCGCGATTTCCTGGCCGCTCTGCTCGACGACCTGCCGGACGCTCGGCGTGGCCAGCGCGCGATGGACCAGTTCGCTCAGGCGTTGCACCACCGGCTGCGGGGTATTGGCGGGCGCATAGAGCGCGTTCCAGTAGCCGGCCTCATAGCCGGGCAGCGTGTCGGCGATGGTCGGCACATTGGGCACCAGTGCCGAGCGCTTGGGACCGCTGAAGCCCAGCACCCGCAGCTTGCCGGAGCGCACCTGCGGCAGGCTGGCCGGCAGGTCGACGATCATCAGGTCGGTCTGGCCCGCGACCAGGTCCACTACCGCAGGCGGATTGGCCTTGTACGGGACGTGGGTCATCTCGGTGCCGCTCATCTGCTGGAACAGTTCGGCGGCGACGCGTGCCGACGAACTGCCCGAACCGTAGGTCAGCTTGCCCGGCTCCTTCTTCGCCAAGGCGATCAGCTCGGCGACGCTGTTGGCCTTGACGTTCTGATTGACGACCAGCAGCTGGTAGCCCTTGGTCAGCATCGAGACGGGCGTGAAATCCTTGATCGGGTCGTAGGGCAGCTTCTTCAGCAGATGCGGATTGGCGGCCTGCGTGGTGTTGGTCGTGATGAACAGCGTATAGCCGTCGGGCTTGGCACGCGCCACGGTCTGGGCCGCGATGCCGCCCATCGCGCCGGCGCGGTTCTCGATCACCACGGCCTGTCCGGTCAGCCGGGTCACCTCGTTGCCCAGGGCGCGGGCCAGGCCGTCGGTGGCGCTGCCGGGGCTGGAGCCGATGACGATCGTGATGGGACGGGCGGGATAGCTTTCCGCGAGCGCGCCGCCGGTCAGCGAGGCAAAGGCGCAGAAGGCAAGCAGGGTGCGACGAAATGGCATCGATAGTCTCCAATGAAGTTTCTTGTAGTGGGACGTGGCACGTCCCCTCACTGCGCAGCGGGCAGTCGCCCGCGATGAAATCAGCGTGCGAGCCCCCAGCCGGACATCAGCTCGTGCAGGCGGCGCTGCTGGGCCTCGGTCAGCGGCCACGCCGAGGGCGGCCGTGCGGCGCCGCAGTCGTTGCCCATCAGCCGCAGCGCTGCCTTGACGACCGTGACGTTGGTGCCGTTGTTTTCCTGGGCGCGCAGATCCTCGAAGGGCAGCATCTCGCCGATCAGGCGCATCGCCAGCGCATGGTCGCCGTCCTCCAGCGCGCGGTGGATCGCCACCGACCGCTCCGGCATCACGTTGATCAGGCCCGAGGTAAAGCCGCGTGCGCCGACCGCATAGAAGGGCGGCGCCCAGACCTCGGCCAGCCCGCCGACCCAGGCCAGCCCGCGATCGGCGGTGCGCCGGATGGCTTCGGCCAGCACCATCGGCGTGGGGGAGGCCCACTTGACGCCGACGACTTCGGGAATGCGGCACAGCGCTTCGATGGCGGCAAGGCCGATGTTGTCGTTACGCAGATAGAGCACCAGCGGCAGGCCCTGGCCGGCCTCGGCGATCTTCTGCACATAGGCGACCACGCCGCGCGGCGCGACGAAGGGATCGGGCGGCTGATGGACCATCAGCGCGTCGGCGCCGGCTTCGCGGGAGGCGCGGGCCAGCGCGCAGGCTTCGTGGACGCTGCGTCCGACGCCGGCCAGCAGCGGCACCCGGCCGGCCACGTATTCGGCGGCGACATGGACCATGCGCACCGCCTCCTGCTCCCGCAGGCCGTAGAACTCGCTGGTATTGCCATTGGCGACCAGCACATGCACGCCGGCGCCGACGGCCCGGTCGACCACGGCCGAAAGCGGACCGGGCGAGACGGTATCATTCGCGTCGAACGGCGTGACCAGGATTCCGGAAATGCCATTGAGCGCCTCGCGCAGCGCGGAACCTTCGAAAGTCGCCACTTGAACTCCTGATGGAATGGACATGAGAGGCGCTACTGTAGAAAGCCCCCGCTGCTGCCGTCCAATCCAAACTGGCGATTACCCAATTCAAGATTTGAATCGTGTTCCAGCTATCCCATCTGCGCAGCTTCGTGGCCGTCGCGACCGAATTGCATTTCGGCCGGGCCGCGGCCTTGCTGAACATGACGCAGCCGCCGCTGACGCGGCATATCCAGCTGCTCGAACATGAGGTCGGGGTGCAATTGCTGGACCGCTCGGGCGGCGGGGTTCGCCTGACGCCGGCGGGCGCGATCTTCCTGCGCGAGGCCGAGGACATCCTGCGGCGCAGCCAGGCGGCCAAGCTGGCCGCGCGCCGGGCCATGCGCGCAGATGCCGGTAGCGTATCGATGGGGTTCATCCCGGCAGCGAGCTTCGCGCTGCTGCCGCAATTGCTGGGCGCGATCCGCGCGAGCCTGCCGGAGGTCCACGTGTCGCTGCGCGAAATGCAGACCGACGCGCAGCTCGAGGCAATCGCCGCCGACCGCATCGAACTGGGCCTGGTGCGCCCGTTTGCGCCGCGCAGCTTCGTCGAATCGGCGCCGCTGCTGCGCGAGCCCTTCGTGCTGGCAGCGCCGGTCGGGCATCCGTTGCTGCAGGCCGAGCGCCTGCCGCTGTCCGCGCTCGAAGGCCAGCCCTTCATCGAGTTCTGCCGCTCCGAATCGCGCTATCTGTACGAGATCGTCGCCGGCCGGCTGCGCGCCGAGGGCGTGGCGCCCGACACGGTGCAGACGCTAAGCCATACGCATTCGATCCTGTCGCTGGTCGACGCCGGCATGGGCGTCGCGCTGGTGCCCCAGTCGGCATGGCGCCTCGGCTATGCCGGCGTGCGCTTTCGGCCGATCGACGACCAGGTCGGGCTCGATGTCGAACTGCATCTCGTTTGGCGAAAGGGCAATCCGCATCGGGTGGCGGCGGCCGTGCGGGGGGTGCTGGAGCGCAAGTCACCGCCGGGTTGAAAAGCAGCGCGTATTGCCGTGACCGCAGAAGTGCGCGGTTGGTACCGATCGGTCTGATGGCTCCCCAATGTCGCTTTATTGTTCCGATGGATCAAGAACAATGGGTGCGAGTTCCGGTCCTGTCGCCTTAATTCCGTAAACTCAGGAACTAAGAAATATCCGAGATCATCTGGCTCATTATTCCTTATAATTGCGGAACAATGTGCTACATTTTACACATCGGACCGTATTGTTCCGTGAATGTCAGAACTATGAAATGGTGACGGCGCGCCTATGTGTGGTCTGCACGGCAACGGAACGTTAATCATGGTGAGAAAACTACCTCTGCCCGACGAGTCCCTAAGCCCGGTCGTGGAAACTCTTGACTCGCTCGGTTCGCTGGTGCGTAGCCAGCGCGCACGGGGCCAGTTGCGAATCGACGATGCGGCCGATTTGCTGGGGGTGTCGAAGGATCTGCTGTCCCGTCTGGAGAACGGCAGGTCCGTCAGCCTGGACAGCCTGATGAAGGTGCTGGACGGTTTGGGCCTGAAGATGCTTGTCGTTCCCAAGGGCGACGCCTTGCTGGTCGAGGAGCAGCTGGCCGAGCGCGCCGCAAATTCCACTGACAAAGGCAGCGCATGACTTACTCACTCCGCGTGGTTTCGCAGCAGGCGACCGTGGGCCGCCTGACTTACGAGCCCCGCCAAGGCCTGGCTGGCCGTTACGCGTTCGCGTACGACCCAGGCTGGCTTCGCCGCAACGATCGATTTCCGCTTTCCCCGCACCTGCCCCTGCGTGGGGAGCCCAGCGATCCCGATACGGTCGCGCGTTTTCTCGCCAATCTGCTGCCCGAGGGCAGGGCGCTGGAGGTCGCCGCTGCGCATCATCACATCGCGAAGTCGAATACCTTCGCCCTGATCCGCTTGCTCGGCAAGGAGCCGGTTGGCGCGTTGAGCTTCGTGCCGGAGGACGAGCCCTCCCCGGACCCGGCAGAGCAGCACACCGCGTTCATGCCGGAAAAACGCCAGATCTCGCGGGAAGAACTGAATCAGCGCATCGCCGATCGCAATCGCGATGTGCCCTTTCCTGTCTGGGATGGCAGGGTCAGGCTCTCAGTCGCCGGATTCCAGGACAAATTGCAGGTGCTGGTGGAAGGGGACCGCATTGCGCTGGCGGACGGCCGACTCAGTTCTACCCATATCCTGAAGCCGGAGTCCATCAATGCGAAGTGGGAGAGCCTGGTCGCGAACGAACACTATTGCATGAGGCTCGCCGCCGAGATGGGCCTGCCCGTTGCACCCGTGCAGATATGGCGGATTCCTGCGCCGATACTGCTGATACAGCGTTTCGATCGCGTCGTGACATGGGATGCCGCCGACGGAGAGACGGTACGGGATGTGCGACGGTTGCACGTCATCGACGGGTGCCAGGCGATGGACCTGCCCGTGGGCTACAAATACGAGCGCAACTTCGGCAGCACGAAGGACGTTATGCATGTCCGGGATGGAGCCAGTTTCGAGAAGCTGTTTGCCCTGAACCGTTTTTTCGCCGTGCCGGCCATGGCGCGCGCGTTCATGTTGCGCTGGGCGCTGCTCAATGTCCTGCTTGGCAACTGCGACGCGCACGGCAAGAACATCTCGTTTTTTGTCAGCGCGAAGGGCATCAGCCCGGCACCGCTGTACGACCTGGTGTCTGTGGGTGTCTATGGCGATGCGGTGGAGCAGGAGCTGGCCATGGCGTATGGCGACGAATTCCAGCTGGAAGCGCTGACGCCGTTCGCGATGGCGGACTTCGGCAGCCGCATCGGCGTCAAGGCGTCCCTGTTGCAGCGGGAAATGACCCGGATGGCCCAGGCGGCGACCAATCTTGCGCCGAGGCTCGCGGAATCGGATACCTATGTTGGGCAGGAGCGTGAACTCGTGCGGCGCATTGCGGAATTTGTGCAAGCGCAGGCGCGGCGCATGGCTCAGATCGCAACGCAAGTACGCCGCGTGAAAGCCGATCTCCTCTGAAACCCGAGCCGGAGTCGTTCTTCAGAACACCCCCAGCGCCAGCCCGCCGGCGAGGCCTTCGCCGAGTTCCGCGCAGCGCGCCAGGTCGTCGGCGCCGATCTGCTTCGGTGCCAGGATGCGCTCCGGCGTCTGCGCATGCGTGCAGACGATCAGCCCGGGCGCCACGGAGCGCAGGCGCCAGCCGGTGGCGATGCGGTCGAGCTGGCGCAGCGCGTTCTGGCCGTCGCTGCCGGCGCAGATCATCGCGGCATAGGGGCGGCCATTGACGCGGTCGAGCACCGGGTAATAGCAGCGGTCGAAGAAGTCCTTCATCAACCCTGACATCGCGGCCAGGTTCTCAGGCGTGGCGAACAGATAGCCGTCGGCCTTCAGCACATCGTCGGGCTGCGCCTCGGTGGCGCGCAGCAGCCTGACCTCGACGTCCGGCTGCGTCCGCGCGGCGTTGGCCGCGGCTTCGGCCATCTGCTGCGTGCCTCCGGTCATCGTGTGGTAGACGATCAGCAGCGTCTTCATCGGTGCCTGTGTGCGGGTATGTATGCGGGTATGTGTGCGGGTATGTGTGCGGGAATGTGTGCCGGTATGTGGAGGGAATCCATGCCGGTATGGGTTCCGGCCCTCGATACGAGGGCAACGTAGCACGCCGTCTCCGGCGTGCCGTGCCGCGCGGACGTCAGCGCGACGATGGCGCCTCGGCCGCCCCTCCGACGGGAAAGGCGGACTGCGCGACCTGGCGGAAGTGCCGTCCCGCCGGGGTCTCGGTTTCGTCGCAATAGGCCAGTGCCAGCCCGATGCCGGCGGCACCGGGCATGTCGTCCACCGGAATACACACCAGCCGCTCGTTGGCGAAGCGATGCATGATCGATGGCACCAGCGCGATGCCGAGCCCGCTTTCCACCAGCGCCATCACGGTCTGGATCTGCGTCGCGATCTGCGCGATGCGGGGCTGGAAGCCGCCCAGCTGGCAGGCGGTCATCGCGGCGGCGTGCAGCCCCGAGGCTTCCTCGCGGGCGTACATCACGAAGCGCTCGCCGGCCAACTCGGACAACGTCAGCGATCGGTGCCCGGCCAGCGGATGATGGCGCGGCAGCGCGGCGACGAAGCGGTCGTGCTCCAGCGGAGCCAGCGTGATCCTGCCGGCCTGCAGCAGCGGGATGCGCACCAGGCCGACGTCCAGCGCCTCGTCCTCGAGCTGCTTGACGATCGATGCCGAGGTGGCCTCCTTCAGCGTCAGTTCCACCGCGGGATACTCGGCACGAAAGTGCGACACCAGTTGCGGCAGCAGGTGATAGGTGGTGGAGCCGACGAAACCGATACGCAGTGTTCCGCCCATGCCGCTGGCCGCGGCGTGCGCCGCCTCGCGGAAATGGCCGGCATGGAACAGGATGCGCCGCGCCTCGCCAAGCGCTGCGTGGCCGCTCGGCGTCAGCGTGACACCGCGCGTCTCGCGCACGAACAATTGCGTTTCCAGCTCCTGTTCCAGTTTCTGGATCGAAACGGTCAGCGCGGGCTGCGCGATATGCAGCCGTTCGGCGGCGCGGCGAAAGTTCAGCGTTTCCGCGAGAACGACGAAATGCCGGATACGTCGGAAATCCATGGGGCAGGGCGGCGCGCGGGCAGTGGCGAAGCCCACATCTTACCGATCGCCGCTGCCGCGCCCGCCGCTCAGCTGCGGGACGCCGGTTTTCGTTTCTCGAGGAAGGCCGTCACCGCCTGCCGGTGCTCCTCGGTCTGGTGGCACATCGCCTGGAAGGTCGCGGACATTTCCAGCAGCGTGTCGAGCCGCGTGTGCATCCCCTCGCGCAGCAGCCGTTTGGCCAGGCGCACCGCTTGCGGCGGATTGGCGGCAATCGCCTCGGCCAGCCGCATCGCGGTCGGCAGCAACTGGTCGGCCGGCACCACCTGGGATACCAGGTTCCATTCCAGCGCCCGCGCGGCATCGATCGGCAGGCCGGTGAAGATCATTTCGGCGGCGCGCGACAGGCCGACGATGCGCGGCAGCAGCCAGGCGCCGCCATCGCCGGGAATGATGCCCAGCCGCACGAAGCTCTCGGCGAATTGCGCGGTCTCGGATGCAATGCGCAGACCGCACATGCAGGCCAGGTCCAGTCCGGCGCCCATGGCCGGGCCGTTGACCGCGGCGATGACCGGCACCTCCAGATTGAACAGCGCCAGCGGCAGCCGCTGGATGCCGCGGCGATAGTCGCGCCGGATCTCCATGCCGGGCACCGTGCCCGACGCCTGGCGCTCCATGTCGCGGATGTCGCCGCCGGTCGAGAACACGGTGCCGGCGCCGGTCAGGATCACCGCGCGCACCGAGTCGTCGCCATCGATGCGGTCCACCGCTGCCACCAGTTCGGCCACCGCGGTGTTGCCGGTCAGCGGATTGCGGCGCGCGGGCTCGTTCAGGGTAAGGGTCACGATATGACCCTGCTGCGCATAGTCCAGGAACTGGCTCATGGTGGTCCTCGTTCGGTGGGTTGCCGACGGCGGTCGTCGTCGTCGGTATCGGTGCGGTCGTCGTCGTCGTCGTCGTCGTCGGTATCGGTGCCGGTGTCGGTGTCGTTGTCGGTCCGCGCTATTGCTTCGGAATGCCGGCCCGCGTCGCCGCGTCCGACCATTTGCGGATCTCCGCCAGCTGGAAGCGCCGCAGCTCGGCAGCGTTGCCGGTGAAGACATCCCAGTTGGTGCGGGCGAAGAACTCCGCGGTCTCCGGCGCGGCGTTGATTTCCAGCAGCAGCTTCTCCAGCTTCTCGACCACCGGGCGCGGCGTCTTCGCCGGCGCGAAGGCCGCGGTCCAGTTGACCATGAAATAGCCGGGGAAACCGCTCTCCTGCAGCGTAGGCGTATTCGGCTGCGTGGCCAGCCGTTTTTCGCTGGTCACGGCCAGCAGCCGCAGCTTGCCCGCCTGCAGCAGCGGCAGCACCGCGCCATAGTCGGCGAAGGCGAAATCGACCTGGCCCGCGGCGACGTCGGTCAGCGCCGGCGCCGCGCCCTTGTAGGGGACGTGGTTGGCCTTGATTTGCCCCTGCGTCAGGAACAGTTCCGTCGCGATCTGATAGGACGCGCTGCCGGCGCCGTAATTGAGCTTGCCCGGCTGCTGGCGGGCATGCGCGACCAGTTCGGGCACCGTATGGAACGGTGAGGCCGGATTGACCACCAGCGCCATCGCGCCCACGCCGAGCCGTGCGATCGGCGCCAGTTCCACGACCGGATCGTAGGGCAGCTGGCGGAACATCGCGACATTGGTCGCCACCGGCGAATTGCTGGCCAGCAGCAGCGTGTAGCCGTCAGGCTCGGCGCGGGTCACGGTCTGCACCGCGATGAAGCTGTTGCCGCCGGGCCGGTTCTCGACCACCACCGACTGGCCGGTCTTTTCCTCGAGCTTGCGGGCCACGTAGCGGGCGGTGGAATCGGTGCCGCTGCCCGGCGGAAACGACACGACGAGACGGATCGGCCGGTTCGGGTAGTCGGCTCGCGCCGGCGCGGCAACGCTCAGCGAAAGCGCGGCGAGGCAGAGGGCGGCGGCCAGCAGCCGGCCCGGGCGGGTCATCAGCATGTCTCTCTCCAGTCGGCGCCCCGTCATGGCTGCGAGGCTCGAGCGCAAGGCTAAGAGACACTTCCGCGGCGTGTCCAATATGAATTCGGCGCGAGGCGATATACAAAACTTATCGCTGCGTCGCCCATCCCGGCGCTCCTACCGGGCCCACTGCGATAAACGATCGCTATCAATCGATGGCGATTCGATATTGGACGCCGCACGTACGCCTTCACTAGGCTTGCCGCATTCGCATCCCCGATCGCAGCGCAATCGCAGCGCAATCGCAGCCACAGGAGACCACCGGTGAAAGGCGCACTGGCACATATCAAGGTTCTGGACCTGACCCGCATTCTGGCCGGCCCCTGGGCGACGCAGAACCTCGCCGACATGGGCGCCGAAGTCATCAAGGTCGAGCGTCCGCGCGTCGGCGACGATACGCGTGCCTGGGGCCCGCCGTTCCTGAAGGACGCGGAGGGTCGGGAAACCGCCGATTCGTCGTACTTTCTCAGCGCCAATCGCGGCAAGAAGTCCATTACCGTCGATCTGGCCGCGCCCGAGGGTCAGCAGATCATCCGCGAGCTGGCGCGCGAGGCCGATGTGGTGGTGGAGAACTACAAGGTCGGCACGCTGGCGCGCTACGGCCTGGGCTACGACGACCTGCGCGCGCTGAATCCGCGCCTGGTCTACTGCTCGATCACCGGCTTCGGCCAGTCCGGCCCCTATGCCGCGCTGCCCGGCTACGACTTCGTGTTCCAGGGCATGGGCGGGCTGATGAGCATCACCGGCCTGCCGGACGACGAGCCCGGCGGCGGCCCGATCAAATCGGGCATCGCCATCACGGACCTGCTGACGGGCATGTATGCGAGCACCGCAATCCTGGCGGCGCTGGAGCATCGCAATGTCAGCGGCGAAGGGCAGTACATCGACATGGCGCTGCTCGACTGCGTGGTGACCATCAACTCCTACCAGGCGATCAACTACTTCCTGTCCGGCAAGATCCCGCAGCGGATGGGCAACGCGCATTCGAACATGGTGCCGTACCAGGTGTTCCGCTGCCGCGAGGGCGACGTCATCGTCGCGGTCGGCAACGATGCGCAATACCGCGCGCTGTGCGAGGTGATCGGCCGCCCGGAACTCGCCACGGACCCGCGCTTCACCTCCGCCGGCCAACGCAACCGCAACCGCGACGCGCTGATTCCGCAGATCGCCGAAGCGATGCTGACGCGCACGATGACCGAGTGGGTGGAACGCATGGAGGCGGCCAACGTGCCGTGCGGGCCGATCTACAACATGCAGCAGGTGTTCGAGGACGAGCAGGTGCGCCATCGCGGCATGCAGCTGTCGCTGCCCCATGGCGCAGGCGTGCAGGCCCCGGGGCTGGCCAATCCGATCCGGCTGTCGGCCACGCCGATCCAGTACGAACGCGCCGCGCCGACGCTGGGCGAGCATACCGAGGCGGTGCTGCGCGACAAGCTCGGCTTCGACGACGCGCGACTTGACTCGCTGCGCGCCAAGGGCGTGATCTGACCATGGACCTGAAGGCGGACTGACGTCATGCAGACCATCGGATCGCTGGACGAACTGCGCGCGGCGGTCGGCGCGCCGGCCGCGGTCAGCGGCTATTTCACGCTCGATCAGCGCACCATCGATACGTTCGCCGAACTGACGCAGGACCGGCAGTGGATCCACGTCGACCCGGTGCGCGCGGCGGCCGAATCGCCGTATGGCTGCACGATCGCCCACGGGCTGCTGACGCTGTCGATGGTCACCGCCGCGTTCGGGCAGTGCTACCGCTTCCCCAATCGCAAGCTGTCGCTGAACTACGGCTTCGACCGCGTCCGCTTCACCGGCGCGGTGCCGGCCGGCTCGCGGCTGCGTGGCACCTTCGCGCTGCAGCGGATCGAGGACGTGCGGCCAGGGGAGGTGCGGTGTTTCTGGCAGGTCGAGCTGCAGGTCGAGGGCGCGGAGCGGCCGGCGATGGTGGCGACCTGGCTGATCCAGATGCGATATTGACGCCATCGAGGCCAGTGAAGCCGATCACGCCAATCACGCCAATCACGCCCCTCACGCCCCTCACGCCCATCACGCCCATCACGCCCCTCACGGCATCGGACGTGTGAGGCCTGGAAACCACCATGAAGCTGCCAAACATGGAACGCATCGGAGCCAGACGCAGTGTCCAGCCTTCTCGATAACTTCGTTCGTGCGAGCCTGCCGCCCGAGGCGGAGGCCTTCCGCACCGAAGTCAAACGCTTTCTCGCCGAACAGCTGCCCGATGCGCCCGCCGATCGTCGCGCGCGGTCGTGGATGGGGTTCGACGCGGCCTTCAGTCGCCGGCTGGCGGCACGCGGCTGGGTCGGCATCACGCTGCCGCCGGAGTACGGCGGCGCGGGACTCGATCCGTTTCGCCGTTTCGTGCTGGTGGAGGAGTTGCTGGCCGCCGGCGCCCCGGTCGCGGCCCACTGGATCGCCGATCGCCAGAGCGGTCCGCTGATTCTTCGCTACGGCACCGAGGCGCAGAAGCGCCGCCATCTGCCGGCCATCTGCCGCGGCGAGAGCTTCTTCTGCATCGGCATGAGCGAGCCCAACTCGGGCTCCGATCTGGCCAGCGTGCGCAGCCGCGCGACCCGCACGGCCGGGGGCTGGACGCTGAACGGCCAGAAGATCTGGACCACCAATGCCCCGCACTGCCAGTACATGATCGCGCTGGTGCGCACCTCCGGCGTGCTGGAGGACAAGCAGAAAGGGCTGTCGCAGTTCATCGTCGACCTGTCGTTGCCCGGCGTCACCGTGCGGCCGATCGAGGACCTGACCGGCGACGCGCATTTCGCCGAGGTCGTATTCGACAACGTGCCGCTGGGCGACGATGCGCTGATCGGCAACGAAGGCAGCGGCTGGGAACAGGTCAATGCCGAACTGGCCTTCGAGCGCAGCGGGCCGGAACGGATCTACTCGAGCGTGGTGCTGCTGGACCTGTGGGCGGCGCGCCTTCGCCGCGATGGCGCCACGCCGGAACAGCAGGCGCTGCTGGGCCGCTTCTGCGCGCAGCTGGCCACGCTGCGGCAGATGTCGATCGCGGTGACCGCGCGGCTGGCGGCCGGCGAAAGCCCCGTGGCGGAGGCCGCGTTGGTCAAGGACCTGGGCACGACGCTGGAGCAGCAGATTCCGGCCGCGCTCGAGGCCGTCATCGCCGGCGATCCGCGCACCCTTGCCGACGCGGAGTTGTATCGCACCGTGAGCTATCTGAGCCAGATCTCGCCGACGTTCTCGCTGCGCGGCGGCACGCGGGAAATCCTGCGCGGGATGATTGCCCGCAGCCTGGGACTGCGCTAGGGCGTTAGGGCGCTAGGGCGCTAGGGCGTTAGGGCGTTAGGGCGTTAGGGCGTTAGAGCGCTAGGGCATTGACGCGTCAGGGCGCGAGGACGTCAGGCGCGAGGAGAGACCACCATGTTTGTCGAAGCGATCGAATCCATTCTGCAGGATGCCTGCACACCCGCGGCGGTGCGGGCCATCGAGGACGGCGGCAATCCGCGACGACTGTGGGATGCCATCGCCGATGCCGGATTCGTGGAGCTGCTCGTGCCCGAGCAGGACGGCGGCGCCGGCCTGGCACTGTCCGAGCTCGCGCCCGTGCTGATTGCCATGGGGCGCCATCCGCTGCCGGTGCCGCTGGCGCAGTCGGTGGTCGCGCGGGCGTTGCTGCGCCGCGCCGGGCTCGCCGTGCCGCCGGGAATGATCACGCTGGCACAGGCCGGCGTGCGCGAAGCCGATGGCGGGGTGGTGTGCCCGATCACGCCGTACGGTGCGATCGCCGACCACGTGGTGCTGGGCCTCGACGACGGGCTGTTGCTGCTCGATGCCGGCGCGGCAAGCCGTATTGTTACCGGCGTGCACCGCGACCAGGCCGCGACGCTGCGTTGGCCGCCGCAGTCGGTGCCCGAGCCCGTGCCGGCCTCCGGTGCCGACGTCGGGGCATGGGGCGCCGCGCTGCATGCCGCGCTGATCGCCGGCGCCGCGCGTCGGGTGTTCGACCTCACGCTGCAATACTGCAATGACCGCACGCAGTTCGGCCGCGCGATCGGCAAGTTCCAGGCGGTGCAGCACCAGCTCAGCGTGATGGCCGAACTGGTGGCTGCCAGCCATATCGCCGCGCAGATCGCCTTTGCCGGCGATGGCGACCAGCCCGACCGCGTTGCCGCGGCCGTGGCGAAGGCTCGCACCAGCGAGGCCGCCGCGAGCATCGCCGCCACCGCGCACGCCTTGCACGGCGCGATCGGCATCACCGAGGAATACGATCTGCAGCTGCTGAGCCGGCGACTGCATCAATGGCGGATGGCCCACGGCTCCGAGGCGTTCTGGGAGCCGGTGGTTGGCGCGGCCTGCCTGGCGTCCGGACACGCCACGGTGGTGGACTTCATTCGTGCGGTGACGGACTGCCCCGCACACTGACGTCGCCGCCGACTGCCGACTGCCGACTGCCGACTGCCGACCGCCGACTGCCGACCGCCGACTGC